>NZ_QGSW01000048.1:0-10562 GCF_003176715.1 Micromonospora sp. S4605 | reverse complement strand
CTCCTGCTCCAGGGTGGTCTGGTCGGTCAACGCTCGAACTCCTCCGACGGCGGGTGGACGGCCGCACGCCCCGTCGCGGCCGTCCACCCGCCGTCGGAGGAGTTCGAGCGTTGACCGACCAGACCACCCTGGAGCAGGAGATCGCCGTCGAACAGCGGCATCTCGACCGGGTGTACGCCCGACTGGCGGAACTGCGCCGGTCCGCGGTCCGCGCCGAGCGGGAGGGCTACCGGCTCGCCCGGGTGGGCAACTTCGGCGCGCTGGTGGAACGGGACGCGATGGTCTTCCACGCCGCGCAGCGCCGGCACGTGCTGGACGCCGAACACGAGGGGCTGGTCTTCGGCCGGCTCGACCTGCGCGACCGCCAGGTGCTGCACGTCGGTCGGCTCGGCATCCGGGACGAGAACGCCGCCACCCTGGTGGTCGACTGGCGGGCCCCGGCGGCCGCCGCCTTCTACCAGGCCACCCCGGCGCAGCCGCTGAACGTGGTCCGCCGCCGCATGATCCAGTCGTCCGGCGAGCGGGTCACCCGGATCGAGGACGACCTGCTCGATCCGGCCGCCGCGCCCGCCGACCTGGCGGTGGTCGGCGACGGGGCGCTGCTCGCCACCCTCTCCAAGGCCACCGGCCGGGGCATGCGCGACATCGTCGCCACCATCCAGCGGGAGCAGGACGAGGCGATCCGCTCCCCCGGCTCGGGCGTGACGATCGTGTCCGGCGGCCCGGGCACCGGCAAGACGGCGGTGGCCCTGCACCGCGCCGCGTACCTGCTCTACTCCGACCGCAGCCGGTACGCCGGCGGCGGGATCCTGGTGGTCGGCCCGTCCACGGTCTTCGTCGAGTACATCGCCTCGGTGCTGCCGTCGCTGGGCGAGGACACCGCCACCCTGCGCTCGCTCGGCAGCCTCTTCCCCGGCATGACCGCCACCCGCACCGACCCGCCGGAGGTGGCGGCGGTGAAGGGCTCGCTGCGGATGCGCCGGGTGCTGGAGCGGGCGGTCCGGGACGCGGTGCCGGACCAACCGGCCGAGCTGCGGCTGCTCTACCGGGGCGAACTGCTCCGGCTGGAGCGGGCCGAACTGGACGCGATCCGGGACCGCGCGCTGCCCCGCGGTGCCCGCCGCAACGAGGTGCGCCGGGCCGGCTTCGACGGTGTCTTCGCCGCGCTCTGGGCACAGGCCCGCCGGCTGAACATCGGCCGGCTGCCGGAGCAGCGCGCCTTCGAGGCCGAGCTGGCCGACCGCCCGGAGTTCCGGGAGTTCCTCAAGGCGTGGTGGCCCCGGCTGCACCCGCGGCACGTGCTCGGCTGGCTGGCCGACCCGCAGCGGCTGCGCCGGTACGCCGGCGGCATCCTCTCCGGCTCGGAGATCCGGCTGCTCACGTCCGCGTACCGGACGCTGGACAGCGCGGGGCTGACCATCGCCGACGTCGCGCTCCTGGACGAGCTGGACGCGCTGCTCGGCAAGCCGGTGCGCCCGGCCCGACCGAAGCGGGACCCGTTCCAGCTGGCCGGCGGGGTCCGCGAGCTGAGCACCTTCGCCGACCGGCAGCGGGCCGCCCGGGAGGCGGCCCGGCAGCGTCCGGAGGACTACCGCGAGTACGCCCACGTGGTGGTCGACGAGTCGCAGGACGTCTCGCCGATGCAGTGGCGCATGATCGGCCGGCGGGGCCGGTTGGCGTCCTGGACGGTGGTCGGCGATCCGGCGCAGACCGCGTGGACCGGTGACCCGGAGGAGCTGACCCGGGCCCGGGACCAGGCGCTGGGCCGGCGCAAGCGGCAGCAGTTCACGCTCACCACCAACTACCGCAACTCGGCGGAGATCTTCGCGGTGGCGGCGGCGGAGATCCGCCGGCTCTATCCCGACCTGCCGCTGCCCACCGCGGTCCGCTCCACCGGGGTCGACCCGGTCGAGCTGGTGGTGCCGGCCGCGGAGCTGGAGACCGCCGTGGTGGAGGCGGCCTCCGCGCTGCTCGCCGAGGTGGAGGGGACGGTCGGCGTGATCACCCCGGTGCCGCGCCGGGCCGAGGTCGCCGGCTGGCTGGGCGGGCTGGGCGCGCCCCGGCTCCAGGTGGTGACCAGCCTGGAGGCCAAGGGCATGGAGTACGACGGGGTGGTGCTGGTCGGGCCGAGCGAGATCCGCGCCGACCCGGGCTCCGGGGTACGCACCCTGTACGTGGCGCTCTCCCGGGCCACCCAGCGGCTGACCACCATCGACCCGACCGGCTGAGCCCGGGCGCCGTCGGTGCCCCGGCACCGGTGACGACCACCCGACAGTTGCATACATAGCGATGTGAACATATATTTGACCGGGTCCGGACGGGCGGCGGAGGGTGTTCGCGTGGGCGCAGGTCATGACCACCACCACGGGTCGGCGGTGAACGCGGCCCACCACCACCGGGGCCGGCTCTGGGCCGCTTTCGGCCTGCTCACCGCGCTGATGGTGGTGGAGGCGGTGGCCGCCTTCCGCACCGGCTCGCTGGCCCTGCTCTCCGACGCCGGGCACATGTTCACCGACGTGCTCGGCATCGGGATGGCCCTCGCCGCGATCACCGCCACCCGGCGGACGACCGGCGACCCGCAGCGCACCTTCGGGCTCTACCGGCTGGAGGTGCTGGCCGCGCTGGCCAACGCCGTGCTGCTCTCCGGCGTCGCCGTCTACGTGGTGATCGAGGCGGTACGCCGGTTCGGCGACCCGCCTGAGGTGCTGGCCGGCCCGATGCTGGTGGTGGCCGTACTCGGCCTGCTCGCCAACGTGGCCGCCTTCGCGCTGCTGCGCTCCGGCGCCCGGGAGAGCATCAACGTGCGCGGGGCGTACCTGGAGGTGCTCGGCGACCTGCTCGGCTCGCTCGGCGTGATCGGGGCGGCGCTGCTGATCGCGGTCACCGACTGGTGGTGGGCGGACCCGCTGGTGGCGGTCGGCATCGGCCTGTTCATCCTGCCCCGCACCTGGCGGCTCGGGCGGGCCGCGCTGCGCATCCTGGTGCAGGCCGCCCCGGAGCACCTCCAGGTCACCGCCGTGCACGACCGGCTGGCCGCGGTGCCCGGCGTGGCCGGCGTACACGACCTGCACGTCTGGACGCTCACCTCGGGCATGGAGGTGGCCTCGGCGCACCTGACCATGGCACCCGGCGCGGACGTCGGCCGGGTGCTCGCGGCGGCGCGCACCGCCCTGCACGAGGACTTCCGGATCGAGCACGCGACGTTGCAGATCGAGCCCGGAGCGGCGCCTGGGGCCTGCGGGTCGGTTGAGTGGTAATGAGCACAACCTTAAATCTGGGTGTGTATCGTGCGCTTATGCCGGATTTTCCAGTGACCACGCGGACACCCTCAGTCACATCCGCTGCACGGGTCACAGTGGCACCGGTAGGCTCTGTTCCGGCCTCCGCCAGGCGGCACGCACCGGTGCCGGCGGTGGCCGCCGCCTAATCGCCCGACAAGGCGAGCCGGGGAACCATGTTCCTGGGGTGCATCCGCGTCAGCGGTAGGGATCTTCCGTCCCGAACCCGTCAGCTAACCCGGTCGGCGGCTGACGGAAGGACACCTGCATGCCAGTAGTGGCACCTGTACGACGTACCGCCGCCCGGATGGCGGCACTGATCGTGACCACTCTCGCCGTCGGCGTCGCCATCGCGCCGGTCAGCACCGCACCGGCCGGCGCCGCCGCGCCCACCGCCGGCCTGCTGGCCGCCGCACCCGGCCAGGACTCCGAGGGCGGCACCCCCGCCCTGCGCGCCCAGCTCGAGGCGGCCAGCAAGGGCTACCTGGACGCGAAGGCGGCGCTGGACACGTCGGTCAAGCGGCAGAAGGAACTGGGCGTCCAGCTCCAGGCCACCGAGCGCGAGCTGGCCGAGCGCACCAGCAAGGTCGGCGAGATCGCCGGCGTGGCGTACCGCGCCGGCCGGCTCGGGACGGCGTCCGCGCTGCTCAACAGCAGTTCCCCGGAGGGCTTCATGGACCGCGCCGCCGCGCTCGACGCGGTCGCCGCCAACGAGGACCGGGCACTGCGCAACCTCCAGGAGACCCGCGACGAGGCCAACCGGACCAAGCTCGCCCTGGACGGCGAGATCCGCGAGCAGCGCAAGCAGGTCACCCTGATGGCCAAGCGCAAGGAGCAGGCCGAGCGGGCGCTGACCGTGGCCAACGCGAAGGCCTCCGGCGACACCTCCAACCGGGGCACCTCCAGCGCGACGGCCAAGCCGGCCCCACGCAACGCCGACGGCTCCTGGCCGTCCGAGTCGTGCAGCGTCAACGACCCGACGCCGGCCAACGGCTGCATCACCCCGCGCACCCTGCACGCGCTGAACCAAGCCAAGGCGGCCGGCTTCACCCGGTACGTCTCCTGCTACCGCTCAGGTGGCTCCGGTGAGCACCCGAAGGGCCGGGCCTGCGACTTCGCGGCACAGAAGGACGGCTTCGGCGGGGACGCCACCGGCGGGGACAAGACGTACGGCAACAACCTGGCCGCTTTCTTCATCAGGAACGCCGACCGGCTCGCCGTGCTCTACGTGATCTGGTACCGGCAGATCTGGCTACCCAGCAGCGGGTGGAAGTCGTACAGCGGGGCGGGCGGCGACCCGTCCAGCGACCACACCAACCACGTGCACCTGTCGGTGTACTGACCCCGGCCCCGGTGACCCGTCCCCGGCGGCGGGTCACCGGGTACGCCGGACGCGGCGGGCGCCACGCCCGGCGCTACGCCGCCGGACGTAGGCCGGGTGTCGTCAGCGGCCCGACGACCGACGCCCGCCATGGCGGCAGCATCGTCCGGTATGAGCCGACTCTCGCCTCCCGCCCGCAAGGCCCTGCTCACCCTGCACCTGGTCACCTCGCTCGGCTGGCTCGGCGTCGACCTCGTCCTGCTCGCGCTCGGCGTCGCCGTACTGCGTGGCGCGGACCCGGCCGCGGTCTACCCGATCTCCGCGCTGGTCGGCACCGTGCTCTTCGCCCCGTTGAGCGTGACCGTCTGGCTGGTCGGCGTGGCCAGCGCCCTGCTCACCAGGTGGGGCCTGCTGCGGCACCGCTGGGTGCTGGTGAAGTTCCTGCTCACCACCGTGATGACCGGGCTGGTGCTGTTCCAGCTCACCCCAACGCTGCGGCACGCCGGGGAGGTCGGGGCGGCGTTCCCGGTGCGGGACCGGATCGACCTGGTGGTCGCCCCCTCGGTCTCCACCACCCTGCTGATCGTGGCGACCGTGCTCTCCACGTACAAACCGTGGGGCCGGCTGCGGCGGGCCACCGGCACGCCCGCGCGGCACGCGCCCACGGCGGCGGCCCGCTGAGCGTGCGGCACCGGGCCCGGCCGCGGCCGAGGAGGCTCAGCCGGGGGCCGGCGGGTCGGCCGGGCCGCGGTCGAGCATCGCGCCGAGCCGGGCGGCCAGCCCCAGGTGGGCCGAGCGGGCCTGCCGGAAGGCGTAGCCGAACAGCGGCGCCGGCGCGGTCAGCGTGATCTCCACGTCGATCCGGACCCCGTCCGGTTCGACCCCCAGCCGGGTGTGGTTGCGCACCGTGGTGGCGGGCCACTGCCGCGCGACCGTGACGATCTCGTCGGCGTCGGCGACCAGCACGTCCGCCCGGTAGGTGACCGGAAAGCGCAGCGGCCCGGCGGCCAGCCGGTCGGTGATCGCGTAGCTGGCCCGGGCGCCGGGGCGGGTCCGCACCCGCCGGACCCGGACGATCAACGGGTGCAACTCCGCCTGCCGGGTCGGGTCCGCGAGCAGCGCCGCCGCCTCCGCCACCGGGCAGCGGGCCTGGACGGTGTAACTGAAGGAATCCCGCTTGAGCACACCGTCTCCCCACCGTCACTGGTCGGACGATCGTCGCCCACCGTGGGCACGCCTGGCAACGCCCCGGCGGCTCGCGGACCGGACCGGCGGACGGCGGCCCACCGCCCGGATACGGTCAGCTGATGAGGGATCACCGGGCGTGTCGACGACGGAGCGCGGAGCGGGGATGAACGAACACGTGATGGTCTTCGCGCCCACACCGCGACTGACGGTGACCGTGGACCAGCCGAGCGACCAGCCGGAGCTGCACCTGCACCCGGGCGGGCAGGGCGTCTGGCAGGCCCGCATGGTCATGTCGCTCGGCGTTGACGTGGTGCTCTGCACCGCGCTGGGCGGCGAGATCGGCCAGGTGCTGGAGCCGCTCCTGGTCAGCGAGGGAGTGGACCTCAAGGTGGTGATCCGCGAGTCGGGCAGCGGCGGCTACGTGCACGACCGCCGGGAGGGTGCCCGCCGGGAGATCGTGGACGTGCCCGGGCAGCCGTTGAGCCGCCACGAGTTGGACGAGCTCTACAACCTGGCGCTCGGCGAAGGGCTGCGCGCGCCGGTGAGCGTGCTGAGCGGGCCGAACCAGCCGTCGCTGGTGCCGGCCGAGCTCTACCGGCGCTTCGCGGCCGACCTCGGCGCCAACGGCACCCGGGTGGTGGTCGACCTGTCCGGGGAGCACCTCGCCGCGGTGCTGGACAGCGGCGTGTTCTTCCTCAAGGTCAGCCACGAGGAGCTGATCGCCGACGGGCGGGCCGCCGGCGAGGACGAGGAGCAGCTCACCCGGGCGATGTACGACCTGCACGCCGGCGGCGCCGAGAACGTGGTGGTGAGCCGGGCCGACCAGCCCGCGCTCGCCCTGGTCGACGGCGAGGTGTTCGAGGTGGAGATGCCCCGGCTGCAGGCCGCCGACCCGCGTGGCGCGGGCGACTCGATGACCGCCGGGGTGGCCGCCGTGGTGGCCCGGGGCGGCGACGTGCGCACCGCGATCCGTACCGGGGCGGCGGCCGGCGCGCTGAACGTCACCCGGCACGGCCTGGGCACCGGCCGGCTGGACTCGGTCACCGGCCTGGTCGACCGGGTGCGGCTGGTGCCGGCCGGCAGCCGCCCACAGGAGCGGACCACCCCGGACGAGCTGGCCGAACGGGCGGCCGAACGATGACGCTGCGGGTGCTGGTGACCAACGACGACGGGATCGCCGCGCCCGGCATCCAGGCGCTGGCCCGGGCAGCGGTGGACCGGGGGCTGGACGTGGTGGTCGCCGCCCCGCTGGAGGAGGCGAGCGGCACCAGCGCCTCGATGAGCGCGGTGGAGAGCGAGGGTCACGTGGTGGTCAACGACCATCCGTTGCCGGAACTGCCCGGGGTGCCAGCCTTCGGGGTCGGCGGCTCACCCGGGTTCATCGCGCTGATCGCCGTGCACGGCGCGTTCGGCCCGCCGCCGTCGGTGGTGCTCTCCGGCATCAACCGGGGCGCCAACGCCGGCCGTGCGGTGCTGCACTCCGGCACCGTCGGCGCCGCCTTCACCGCCGCGGCGAACGGTTGCCGGGCGATGGCCGTCTCGCTGGACGTGCTCTCCGCCGGGGAGGCGACCGCCGCCAGCGGCGGCGCGGCCGTGGCCGCCGCCGCCCGGGTACGCGACGCCGAGCGGCACTGGGCGACCGCCGCCCTGGTCGCCCTCGACCTGCTTCCCCGGCTGACCGCCGGGCCGGTGGAGAGCGTGCTCAACGTGAACGCGCCGGACCTGCCGCCCGCCCGGCTGCGCGGGGTGCGGCGTGGCTCGCTGGCCAGCTTCGGCCAGGTGCAGATGACGGTGGCCGAGTCCGGCCACGGGTACGTGCGGACCTCGCTGGAGGAGCCGGGACAGTCGGTGCAGCCCGGCACCGACCTGGCGCTGCTCGCCGAGGGGTACGCGTCGGTGACGGCGATCCGCGCGGTCACCGAGGTGACCGACATCGACCTCTCCGGGCTCGGCGCACCGGTCGGGTCGGGGGGCTGAGTCGGCAGCGGCCTGCCCTACCGGATGCGCGGGCGCGGCACGCCGGGTCGCCTCGTGGTCAGGCGCCGGGGAGGACCTCCGGAGCGGGCGCGCCGGCGTAGTAGGGCTCGGGGGCGCCGAAGAGACCGAGCAGGCCGGTGACCCAGAGCTGGCGGTGCACGAACCGGCTGGGCTCGGTGACGACCAGCTTGACGCCGCTGACCTCGGCGGTCTGGAAGCCGGCGACCATGGCGCTGATGCCGACCGAGTCGATGAAGGTGACCAGGCGCATGTTGAGCTCGATCCGGGTCGGGCGGCCCTTGGCCAGCACCTCGGCGATCGCCTCGCGCACCTCGTACGCGGTGTCGACGTCGATCTCGCCCCGCGGGGCGATCTCGATGACACCACCGGACAGAACCGACTTCACGATCGACAGGCTCACGCGAGCACCTCCACTCGCCCGTCCGACGGGCGCCTCATCAGTACGCGGGCCGCGACCGAGAGTATTCCTCTCACGGCCTCGGTCGCCACCCCTCGGGATGAGCAATTCGCGGATCCGGGCATGCCAAATCGCCCTTATCCGGACTTTTCGTATTCTATTTCCCCAACGATCAGCGGACGCCCACGCGTCGCCGTCCAAGGGTAACGGGCCGGCACCACCCCCGCCGAACTCCACCGTCCCGGGCGCGCCCACCGCGCTTACGCCCCGCCGTTGCCCGCCGCGCCTAGCATCGGCGAAGAGGTTGCCGACTGCGACGGAGGAGACTGTCGATGCTCAGGAGACTTGCCGCGCTGGCCGGGGTCGGCGCGCTGCTCGCCCTCGTACTGGCCTGCGGGTTCGGTGGCGGCGGCGGCGATGATGACGACGATGACGACGACGACTTCGCCCGCGGCCCGGCGGCGGTGATGGTGCTGCGCTGACCACCGCGTCCGGCGATGGTGGTGCCTGGTTTGCGCCGGCCACGGTCGGGGCACTGGCGGTTGCAGGCGAACCGTAACGCGCCGGACAGACGCCGGAGTCCGAAGTGGCCGGCCGACTTCGGCACCCCGAGGAGGTAACCACGATGTTCGGAACCAACCTGTTGGACCGCCGCAACAAGCCCGAGCGGATCGCCGACCAGGCCTGGCAGCAGCTCGTCTCGGCGGTCAGCTCCGCCGGGGACAGCGTCCGCGACACCGCCCGGTCGGCCCGGCGCGGCGGCTCCGGGCTGACCGAGGGCGCCGGCGAGCTGGTCGGCTCCGCGGCGGACGAGGCGCGGCGCCGGGCCAGCCTCGCCTTCGACGCGCTCGCCGGCCGCCGACCGGCGCTGCCCTGGACGCTGCTGATCGCCGCCGCGCTGGCCGGCGCGGCGATCGGCTGGGCCGCCGGCACCGCCGCGCGGGCGGCCGGCAGCCGCGACCGGGCCGCCGACGACATCGAGTTCGTCGACGTGGACCGGCCCAACTCCCCCGTCGGCCTGGACGGCTGACCGCCCGCCGGCACGGGCACTCCCGGGCCCCGGTCGACCGTCCGGTCGACCGGGGCCCGTCGCGTCTCGGCTCCAGCCACCGCCGCTCACCCCGGACCCGCTCCCCGTCGCTCGGGCATTCGAACAGCGAAGGAGTGGCCACTCCGCAGGGAATGGCCACTCCTTCGGTGAAGGTGCGTGGGCGGTCGCCGGACGGGTCAGAAGGCGGTGATGTCGGCCGGCGCCCGCTCGGCCCGGCTGAGCGCCCGCAGCACCGCCGGCTGCCCGTGCCGGCGTACGGCGAGCCGGGCCAGCAGCGAGAGCACCGGGTCGAGCACCTCGGCGGGCAGGTCCGGAGTGGGTACGCCGACGCTGACCGCGAGGTCGTCGGAGTGCACGGCGATCTCCATCAGCCGGGTGGTGAGGTAGTCGTCCAGGGTGAGCGACCAGGGCCCCCGCGCCAGGTGCACCACCCGGTCAGCCGGCTGCGCCGGCAGCGCCTCGGTCAGCTCGCACAGCATGGCGGCGGCCCGGTCGACCAGCGCCGCCGGCCCGTCCGCCGCCGCCTCGTCGCCGGCCCGGCGGATGCCGACGTTGATCTCGTCGTCCAGCGGCGTCCCGATCCACCGGGCCGGCGCGTAGTGGTCGAGCAGCCCGACCGGCTCGCCGGGCGGGACCGGCTCGGCCAGCACGGTCGAGACCTGGAAGAGCTGCCCGGCGAGGTGGCCGGCCAGCCCGCCGACGCCGAACTCGGCCAGCGCGCTGGGCTCGTCCCACCGGGCCGCCACGGCCGGGTCGGCGAGCAGGTCGAGCGCCGAGCGCGCGGCGGTCAGGTAGGCCGTCCTGATCGGACTCACGGGTGATCCCCTTCCCTCGTTCCGGCCACCGAGCCTAGGGACCCTCCGTCGATCTCGCCCGCCCGGAACGCCGCCGGGTAACGGTTCGTCCGGGTGCCCGGCCCGCCGGGGCGCCGGACCCCTCAGGCCGCCCCGGCGGACCGGAGTCCGCGCCGCACCGCTGGCGGCGGGCGGGCCGCCCGCCGCCCGGGTCAGCGGCTAATGCAGGTGATCGCGTGTGGTGGACTGTTGGCGCCGGTCCAGCTGGCGAGGAAGCCGATCGTGGTGCTGGCGCCCCCGCCGAGTCCGCCGTTCCAGCCGGCGTCGCGGACCGTGACCGCCGGGCCGGTCTGGGTGTGCGTACCGCCCCAGAGCTGGGTGATCCGCTGGCCGTCGGGGAAGGCCCAGTCCACCGTCCATCCGGTGATCGGCGAGGGGCGGGTGTTGCGCACCACCACCTCGCCCTGGAAGCCGCCGGCCCAGGAGCCGGTCACCCGGTAGCTGGCCGAACACCCGCCGGGCGGCGGCGTGACGG
>NZ_QGSW01000333.1:0-10583 GCF_003176715.1 Micromonospora sp. S4605 | reverse complement strand
CGGTGGGGGCGGTGGGGGGAAGCCGAAGGAGGACGAGCAGGCGATCAGCATCGCCGGGCAGATCCAGGTCGGCTACGAGCCGGTGGTCTTCACCGATCTGTGGGGCAGCGAGGTGCCGGCGTACGTGCCGGTGCCGGAGGCGGCCGAGCCGCGGCTGATGCTGGTCGAGGAGTACCGGCTCTCCACCTACCTCGGCTCCTTCGGGGCGGGCCGGGTGGTGCAGACCATGACCCTGCTGCCGGGCGAGAAGACCACCATCAGCGTCAAGACGTTCACCCAGTCGACCTCGACCCAGGCCCAGGCGTCCAGCATCCTCGACTCGTTCTCGCAGGAGAGTGCGACCGCCTTCGAGTCCGCCGTGCAGTCCGAGCAGTCCGACCAGAGCACGTACGCCAAGAGCTTCGAGTACAACGCCGAGGTCTCCGCCTCGGCGTCCTGGGGCTTCGGGTCGGTCGACGTCTCCGGCGGGGTGGCCGGCTCCACCAACTCCAGCCGGGAGGAGTTCGCCAAGAACATCTCCTCGGCCACCGAGAAGCACTCGGCCAGCGCGTCGTCGAAGCGGGAGGTGCAGGTCAACACCAGCTCCGAGGTGACCACCACGGCCGGCGAGGAGACGTCGATCACCCGGGAGATCGCCAACATCAACCTGTCCGCGCC
Source organism: Micromonospora sp. S4605 (assembly GCF_003176715.1). Classification (NCBI taxonomy): domain Bacteria; kingdom Bacillati; phylum Actinomycetota; class Actinomycetes; order Micromonosporales; family Micromonosporaceae; genus Micromonospora; species Micromonospora sp. S4605. Next base: position 9,926 of record NZ_QGSW01000333.1, on the reverse strand, counting down.
GTTGAACTTCGTCTTCCGGCAGATGAACCAGGAGTTCATCACCGTCCTGCACCTGGTCGACGTCCGGGTGGCGTTCTTCAACAACTACGCGGAGTCCAAGCGGGAGCGGACCCTGCCCGAGCTGCAGGCGCTGCTGGACGAGGTGATGGTGCCCGACGCCGAGAAGAAGCGCGAGGTGAAGGCCGAGATCCTGCACGCGCTGAAGAACATGGTGGACTGGCGCGGCGAGCCGGTGACCGACTTCGTCCGGCAACGCTCCTACCCGGAGCGGGACGGCTCGGTGACCCGGGTCTGGCAGGTCAACCGGGACAAGTACACCGACTACGTGGATCCGGTCAGCGGTGCCGCGTTCCGGGTGCCCGGCGTGATCATGTCGGTGCAGAAGAACGTGATGCGCACCGAGGGCATCGTGGTCGAGGCGTTGCAGGGGCTCGCGCCGGCGCTGGACCGTTACAACGTCGCGCTGCAGGACGAGGCGTTGCAGGAGCGGCGGGCCGCGAACGCGGCGGCGGACCTGGCCAACCGGCGCGAGGAGCTGGCCCAGCAGATCGTCAGCTCCGGTGACGGCACCATGGCGGACGCGTACGTCAAGGTCTTCGCACCGGGCGGCGCCGCTCCCGGCGACCCCGCCGGGCCGGCGCCGGCCGGCTGATGCTCGCCGGCCCGCGCGCCGCCGACCAGCAGGTGGTCGCGGCGGTCGCGGTGCAGCAGCCCGCCGGGTCACCGGCCGCCGTGGACCCGACCGCCGACCAGGTCACCGTGGTCGACGTGGTCAGCACCCCGGCGGTACGCACACCCGGCGCGCTGCCGCCCGGCGCGGCCGATCCGGCCGCCCGGAACCGGCTGCCCGACCTGGCCGCGCTGATCGAAACCACCCTGCGCGGGCACCTGGCCGGCGAGACCGACCTGCGACCGCTGCTGGACGCGCTCGACGCCCACCTGTCACCCGACCCGGCCGCGTTGCAGGCGGTGCTGCAGGAGGTCTGGGACCAGACGCTGCGGCTCGGCACCGAGGCCAGCGCGGCGGCGATGCGGGGCCGGTCGTGGAGCGACGCCGGGGCGGTGGAAGCGGGGCTGGCTCCCCTGCTCACGCTGGCCCCGGTGGTGACCCAGGTGGCCTCGTCGCTGCTGGCGACGTTCGGGGCCGCGCTGCCGCCGGTCACCGACTACCCGGACGAGTTGCAGGCGGTGATGCGCGGGATGGCGGCCTTCGGCGGCGGCCTGCGCGACGGGCTGACCGGCAGCGGCCTCTGCGAGCTGCAGTTCTACGAGGACATCTACGCCAAGTTCTGCACCAGCATGCAGGAGCACATGCTGATCGCCAGCACCGTGGTGCAGGCGGGCATGGTGATCGGGATCGGCGAGCGGCTGGTCGAGGATCTGATCGGCATCGTCGCGCTGATCCTGCTGCTGTCGTCCGGGCCGATCCTGGTCGCGGTGCTCTGCTACGCGGGCTGGTCGCTGTGGCAGGCGGGCGCGGAGCAGGTGGCCCGGGAGACGGGAGGCATGCTCGCCGCGGCCGCCGCCGAGCCGTTCCTCAAGCTGCACGCCGCTCCGGTCGGGGTGGAGTTCCTGCTCCTGCTGGGTCGGATCATGGGTCCGATCTTCCTCGACGCGATCCTGCTGATGATCGGCGAAGGGGCGGTGGTGGCCGGTGCCCGCAACGCCGTCCAGGCGGCCCGGATGGCCGAGATCTGGGCGAAGCTGAAGACGCTCTGGGCCACCCTGCCGGACGTGCGGCCGCTGCTGGACGAGGTGGCGGCGCGGGCGTTCGAGCTGCTGGACTTCTTCAAACCGGCACTGGCCACGCTGGGCACCGAGGCCGAGGAGAAGTTCCTGCGGCTCCTTCAGCGCGAGCAGTCGGACGCGCTGCTCGTCGAGATCCGCGACTACCTGGAGAGCCTCTCGGAGGATCCGGCCAAGGTGGCCACAGCCCTCGGCGCCATCCTCGACTTCCTCGACGACCTGTCCGAGGAGGAGTTCGCCGGGCTGCTCGCCTACGAGCGGTACCGCCCGTACTCCAACGCCAGCCCGGCCCACCCTGGCCCCCAGTACGCCGAGGTCGGTTGGGTCGACCTGCTGTTCATCCAGGATATGGAGGGCAACGCCAAGGAGCTGTTCGCGCTGCTCGGGCCGATCGCCGGGCGGCTGTGCCTGCATCACGACGGTATCTGCACTGTGCTGGGCGACTACCTCTTTGGCGGCGGGAAGTACACCGGCGCGGCCGGCGTCCTGCTCGCCGCCCGGCAGATCATCGACGACCGGCCCGACGCCTGGGTGCGCTTCGAGGTCGACGCCGACGACCGGGTGCTCGACATCGTCGCCTACGGCGCGGAGTTCGTCTGGACCAACCAGGGATTCCGGCGGCAGTACGTCCTCCAACTGGTCGCCGAGGTCAAGACCTACCCCAGCGGCACGCTCACCCATGACCAGTACCACAAGCTGCTCCGCCAGATGCGCAAGGACCTGGTCCGGCACGCCACCTCGGGTGACCCCCAGCTCGAATTGTTGAGCTGGCTGATCGACCCGGTCGGCTACCAGGCCCTGAACGAACAACTGCGCTACATGTTCTGGGAGGCGCTGCACCTGGAGCACGGCAACCTGGTCAACCAGGGCGTCGACTACCTGGCGCTGGAGGTGGCCCTGATGGAACGCCTCGAGGCGGGGCTGCTGCTGTCGCCGTACCGGATCTGAACCCGACGCCGGGACGTCCGGTGGCGAGCGGTGGTCATGCTGGTAGGCGTGATTCGCTTCGGGTTGAACGTGCTGTGGCTCATCTTCGGCGGCGGCCTCGTCCTCGCCATCGGTTACGGCATCGCCGCGCTGATCTGCTTCGTCCTCGTCGTCACCATCCCGTTCGGGGTGGCCTCCCTGCGCCTGGCCGGATACTCGCTGTGGCCGTTCGGCCGCACGCTGGTGCCCAAGCCGGGCGCGGGGGTGGCGTCCGGGTTGGCCAACGTGCTCTGGGTGGTGCTGGCGGGCTGGTGGCTGGCCCTGTCCCACCTCGTCGCCGGCGTCGCGCTCTGCGTCACGATCATCGGCATCCCGTTCGGCGTGGCCAACTTCAAGCTCGTCCCGGCGGCGTTCTGGCCGCTCGGGCGGGACGTGGTCGACGCGCCGTAGCCGCCCGCCGATCGCCCGGACCACGATCCGCGCGCCCCGGCGCGTCGGGCCGCTCCCGGTGACGGTCGTCGGCGGGCGTGGCGGGCGTGGTGGGCGGCTCAGCCGCCGGCCGCCGCTGCCCGGTACCGCTGGATCCACTCCCGGTTGAGCCGGTCGGCCTGGCGCCGGTGCCGGGCCACGATGGTGCCGTCCCCGGCCGGCGGCTCCAGGCCGAGGAAGTCCAGGACGCCGCGCGTGGCGGCCACCATGTCCTGGTCGAGGTCCTCGTAGCGCACCCGGTACGGCCGGATCCGCCGCGTCGCGAACCACGCCTCCCATGCCGCGTTGTGCTCCTCGATGACCTCGACGTGGTGCCGGATCCCGGCGGCGTCGAAGCGGGGCGCCCGGCCGGTGCCGGTGTTGCCGCTGATCTCCCCGTTGCCGCCGACGAACCAGGTGCCGGTCTGCTCGGCTCGCAGCCAGGAGACCGCCTGGGCCAGCACGTCCGCGCGGCGCAGGAAGACGAACCGGGTACGGCCGAACGCCCGACCCAGCAGGGCGGTGTCGTCACCGGCCAGGTCGGGGTGGACGGTCGCGAGGCGGGCGACCAGTTCGTCCACCGTTCCCCACATGAGCTTCGCGCCGAACACCCCGTTGCCGGTCCGGCCCTCGGCGAGCGCGGCCCGCAGGTAGTCGGCGTAGTCGATGTCGCCGTCGGCGGTGCGGGGCAGCCGCCACCGGTCGGCCCAGAGCGGCTCGTCCGGCGACCGGAAGTACGCCTGGGGACGACCGGCGACGCCGGTGGACTCCAGCAACCCGAGCAGCAGCGAGCTGCCGGTACGCGGGGTGGCGCAGACGAAGTACGAGTCGATCCGGTCGGCCGGCATGGCCACACCCAAGCGCACCGCCGGCATGCCCGGCAACCGAGTTCGCCGCCCGGGTCAGCGCGGCCGGTCGGGGCGGGACCGCCGCCACCGAACCAGTACGAGCAGGCCCGCCACCAGCAGGCCGAAGCCGACCGCCCCCGCCGCCACCATCGGCGTGCCCCCGCGGTCGGCGCGGTCGGCCCGGTCGCCGGCGACCCGGCCGCCCGGCGCGGACGTGGTAGGCGGCGCGGCGGTCGCGGCGGGCGACGGCGCGACGGGCGACGGGGCCGCCACCGGGTAGCGCAGGATGCTCGGCCGGGTGCCGGCGGGCTGGTCGGCGGTTTCGGAGACGGTGAGCAGGGACCGCCCGTCCCGGCTGTAGGTGATCGACTCACCCTGCGGTTCGTCGGGCAGCGGGGTGACCCGCGGCGTATCGCTGGTCAGCGCGGCGATCACGTCGCCGCCGGTGACGTCGAACTCGAACGCGTCGGCGTAGGTACGCAGCACCACCCGGTCGCCGCCCGGCGCGGTGGCGGCGCCGGTGACCGCCGTCCGGCCGAGCACCGAGAACGGGTTGCTCGTCGTGGAGGCCGGCAGCCGGACCTGCCCCACCTGGGCCAGTGGCACCGTCGCGCCCGCCCGCAGGGCGGTGCTCGGCGCGTAGAGCACGCCCGAGTACTTGGACACGATCACCGGCCGGCCGTCGCCGGTCACCAGCATCGCCTCGGCGTCGTGCGGACGGTCCGGGTACGCCATCCGGTACAGCACCGGCCGGGCTGCACCCGGGGCGAGCTTCCACACCGCGACCGTCTGCCGGGAACGGTCGTTGTCGCCGACGTCCGCCACCCAGATCGTGCCGTCCGCGCCGACGGCGAGATCCTCGGTGTCCCGGGGCCGGGACGGGTAGCGCAGGGCCCGGGTCACCGCGCAGTCCGCGTCCAGGAAGAAGATCCGGCGGCGGGCCTCGTCGTCCGCGCCGTCGTTGACCACGACGTACCCGTCGTCGGTGGCCACCAGCCCGGAGATCTCGGTCAGCCGGTCGTCGCGGATCTGGCACACCGGGGCACCCGGGGCGGGCGTCGGGTCGGCCGCCGCGCCGGTCGGGGCCAGCACGGCGAGTACGACGGCCGCGGCCACGGCGGCCGACAGCCGGGGCGTTCCGTTCGATCGCATCGCCGGCAATCCTCCCATCACCGGTCGAGCTGGCCGCTCCGACCGGCCGTGACCGGCCGCGGGGCCGGGCGCAGCAGCCGCCCACCGCTGCCGAGCGCGCGACTCCGCCGCGGCGTCGGACCGCCGGACCCGGCCGCGTGACGCGGACGGGGAGCGCGGGCAGCGGGACGCCAGCCGTCCATGGGAGCGTTCCCACAGTGGGGGAAAGTATCGACACGACTAAATGCGCGTCGGCATCCTGGGCCCCGTCGGTTCCCCGCAACGGAGGTGTCGCAATGCGTGCTGAGCAGATCGTCGGACCAGCGGTGTCCCTCTTCCGCGTGGTCATCGGGCTGCTGTTCCTCTGCCACGGCCTGGCCTCGCTCTTCGGCGTCCTCGGCGGCAACCGGGGCACCGGCGAGGCGATCCCGCTGGGCCAGTGGCCGGGCTGGTGGGCCGCACTGATCCAGGGGATCTGCGGCGCGCTGGTGCTGCTCGGCCTGCTCACCCGGCCGGCCGCGATCCTGGCCTCCGGCTCCATGGCGTACGCGTACTTCATGGTGCACCAGCCGGACGCCCTGCTGCCCCTGCGCAACGGCGGTGAACTGGCCGTGCTGTTCTGCTGGTCGTTCCTGCTCATCGCGGTGCTCGGCCCCGGCGCGTGGGCGCTCGACCCGCTGCTGCGGGCTCGCCGCGCTCACCGGGCGCCGGTCCCCGCCCGGTGAGCGATCGGCGGGAGCCGGGCGGGTCAGTGCCCGAGCACACCGGCCAGCCACCGCAGTTGCCGGCGCACCTGCACGGCCTCCCCGCCCTCGTGCCCGTTGAACGGGTAGACGTGCAGGTCCCGCTCCGGCCCGGCGGGCCGGCCGTTGCCGGCGCCGTACTGGTTGTAGGCGGCGAACCCGGTGCTCGGCGGGCAGACCTGGTCGCGCAGTCCGATCCCGAAGTGCGCGAGGCCGCCGCCCTGGCTGTTCCCGGCCAGTACCCGCCGCCGTGGCCGGAGGTGTACGAGTCCCTCGACCGGTACCCGGACGAGCTGCTGCTCTTCTTCCACCACGTGCCGTACGGGCACGTGCTGCGCAGCGGCACCACTGTCATCCAGCACATCTACGACACCCACTTCGCCGGGGTGACGGAGGTGGCCGCGATGCGCCGGCGGTGGCAGCGGCTGGTCGGGCTGCTCGACCGTGCCGGGAGGTCCACGGTCGCCGCATCCACTGACCGTTGGGCTCACCGCAGCGCCTCGGACCGGGCCGGTAGCAGCCGGCCACGGGCCACCAGTTCCACGGTGAGCACGACCGCCACCGCCTCCACCGCCAGGAGCCCGACCAGCACGAACACCTGCGTGATCCCGGCCGTCAGCGGGTCCGCGCCACCGAGCAGCACACCGACGAACGCGCCCGGCAGCGTCACCAGCCCCACCGTGCGGGTCTGGTCCAGCGCTGGCACCAGCGCCTGACCGGCCACCGGACGGCAGACGAGCAGGACCGCGTCCCGGGGCAGCAGCCCCAGCGCCAGGCCGGCCTCCACCTCGCCCCACCGGTTGGTCAGCTCGTCCAGGATCCGCCGGCCGGCCAGCGACGTCGCGGTCATCGCCCCACCGATGAGGATCCCCGCCACCGGGATGACAGCGATCCCCCGTAACGGCACCAGTCCGGCCACCAGCAGCCCCGCCACCACGGACATGCTGCCCACCACGACCGGCACGGTGGCCCACCAGCCGTGCCGGCCCCGGGTGATCCGTCGACCGGCGGTGCCCGCCGCGACCACGCACATCAGGACGACGAAACCGGCGGTCGCCCAGAGCGACACCACGATGGCGGTGATCAGCAGCGAGACGGCCGCCAACTGGACCGCCGCGCGACCGGCGGCGACCAGGATCTGCCGGCCGTGCCCGAGCCGCCCCACGGTGGCGACGACCGCCGCCGCGATGGTCAGCACGACCAGCGCCACCCCCAGCCTGGGGCCAATCACCAGGATCGTCGAGGACATCAGGCCAGTCTGCCGCCGCCGGCGGACGGCCGCCTCGGGAACCGGCGGCCGCTCGTCGGGTCTCGGTGCCGGCGGTCGGCTCTGATCCCGGTGCTGGTGGGAGGCGTCCCGGTTGGCGATGTCGTACCCGTCGGTAGGCTCTGCGGTGTGGGAGATCCGTTCCGGGTACGCATCACCGTCCGTGGCTACGAGCTCGACACCCAGGGCCACCTGAACCAGGCCGTCTACCTCCAGTACGCCGAGCACGCCCGGTGGGAGTGCCTGCGCGCCGCCGGCATCTCGCAGGACCGGCTCATCGCCACCGGCGTGGGGCCGGTCGCCCTCGAGGTCACCCTGCGCTACCTGCGGGAGCTACGCGGCGGTGACGAGGTGGACGTGTCCTGCGCGTTCCACTGGGGTGAGGGCAAGACCTTCCGGATCGAGCAGGACTTCGTCCGTGCGGACGGCACCCGGGTGGCGGCGCTGACCGGGGTGGGTGGCCTGCTGGACCTGTCGGCCCGGCGCCTGATGCCCGCCCCGCAGGATCGGTTCCGCGAGCTGGCCGACGACCCGCACCCGCTCAACCTTTGATCTCCCGGCCGCCGGCGGCTGCCCCGGGGCAGCCACGCGTTCGTCACCCTTGGCTGCGCCGTCATCTGCTGGCGACGACTGCGCACCGCACTCTGTTGCGGGTAAGGGCGGACGATCGCCCAGGGAATGACCTGCTCGGTGCGTCAGCAGCAGACGTAGCGGTCGGGCCCACGCAGCCTCACAGCCGGGCTCTGAGCACGTCGACCTCACAGCCCGGCGCGAAGGGGTCGAAGCCGTGCTCGATCAGCCAGCGAACTGCCAGCAGGCTTCGCAACGACCACCACGCGTGGATCACGTCGAGGTCGACGTCGGTGCCATAGCCGGCGATGACGTCGTCAAGGTGCTCCTCGTGTCCGAGCGTGAAGGTGGCGAGGTCGTACAGGGCATCACCCTGGCCCGCCTCGGACCAGTCGATGATGCCGGTAACCTCGTCGCCGTCGACGAAGACGTGCGCGATCTGCAGGTCGCCGTGTGTGAACGCCGGAGTCCACGGCCGGAGCGCGGCCTCGGCGACCTGGCGGTTGCGGGTGACCAGGTCAGTGGGCAGGACAGCGTTCGTCACGAGCGACTCGCACTCGTCGTCGAGTTCCGCCGCCAGCGCGACGACGCTCCGGCCGGCCCGGCCCGGCAGGGGCGGCAGGGGCGCTTCGTGCAGGTTCCGGATTGCGGCGCCCGCCGCTGCCCACGCCGCCGGCGACCCGGTCGACGGCCCGCCGAGGCGCCCGAGCGTCGTCCCCGGGAGTGCGGCGATCGCGAGCACGGGCGGCTTGCGCCACAGGACCTCCGGGGTCGGGACCGGCGCGAGGGACATCGCCTCGACCTCGACGTCGATGCGCGCCTGATCGGCGTCCACTTTCAAGAACACGTCACCGACGCGCAGAGTCGCGCGCTCGGAATGGGCGACGACGACTTCGACCTCATCCATCGGCGATCAGTATCCCGGGGGTGATCGCCGACGTCGCCACGTTTATCGCGTGCGATTACGCGGTCGACCGCGTCCCACTACCCGGTGGCCTCGTGCACGACACCAACCTCTGACCAGGTCAAGCCCACCACTTTGTCAGGAGTCCTATAGGGCGCCGCCCCAGTTGTCGGTGACGATCTGGCCGGTGGTGTCGTCGAATTGACGTTCTTCCCGCCCTGAAGGGCGGGGATTCCCTCCGCGTTGCGCGTGGAACAGCGCGTGGCGCTCGGGCGGATTCCTGTTTCATGGCGCGGTGCCGGCACGGATGCCGGTCTTACCTGCGCTCCACAGGCGTTTGAGTTGTCCCAGCGTCCCTGGGCCAACACGTTGATCGCCGCGTTCACGTCCCGGTCATGGGTCGCCCCGCATGGGCAGGTCCATGACCGGACGTTGAGCGGCTTGGGTCCGTCGATCCGGCCGCACGCTGAGCAGGTCTGCGACGTGGGCGCGAAACGGTTGACCTTTGCGAACCTCCGCCCGGCGCGGGCGGCCTTGTACTCCAGCATTGCGGTGAAGCTGGCCCACCCGGCGTCGTACACGGACTTCGCCAGCCGGGTACGGCCGAGACCAGCCACGCACAGGTCCTCGACGTACACCGCTTGGTTGTCGCGGATGATCGCCGTGGACAGCTTGTGCTGCCAGTCCCGCCGGGTGTCGGCCACCCGGGCGTGCGCCCGAGCCACTTTCTTGACGGCCTTCTTGCGGTTGCTGCTGCCCCGCTGCTTGCGGGACAGATCCTGCTGCAACCGCTTGAGCTTGCGGGCCGCGCGGCGCAGAAACGTCGGTGCCGTGACCTTCGTGCCGTCGGAGAGGACCGCGAAGTGCGTCAGCCCCAGGTCGATACCCACCTCGGAGTCGACCGGCGGCAGCGCTTCGTCGGTGGTCTGCACGACGAACGACGCGAAGTACCGCCCAGATGCGTCCCGGATAATCGCCACGGACGACGGGTCCGCCGGAAGGTTGCGTGACCAGCGCACGGGCAGGTCGCCGACCTTCGGTAGGCGCAGGCGGCCATTGTCGAGGACCGTGAACCGGGAGTTCTTGGTGAACCGGATGGCCTGCCGGTTGTCCTTGCGCGACCGGAACCGCGGCGGCGCGACCGTGCGGCCCCTGCGTTTGCCAGACAGGGAGTTGAAGAAGTTCCGGTACGCGGTGTTCAAGTCCGCGAGTGCCTGCTGCAACACCACGGCCGAGACCTCGCCCAGCCATGCCCGCTGCGGGGTCAGCTTGGCCTCGGTGATCAGCCGTCGAGACAGCTCGGCGTCGCAGATGTACCTCTC
>NZ_QGSW01000331.1:0-10593 GCF_003176715.1 Micromonospora sp. S4605 | reverse complement strand
CACCGTGCCTGACACCCGCCCCCACCCGCGCGAGGACCTCGCCGTCGACCAGCACCTCGCTCTGCGTACCGCCGCGACCCGGCTCGCCGCCGAATTCACCGGCAGCTACGGCATCGAGACCATCGAGCGGTTCCTGCACACCAGCTACGACCAGCTCGCCACGGCCGCCAGCATCCGCAACCACCTCCCGCTGCTCGCCGAGCGTTTCGCCCGCCAGCGCCTGCGGGCGCTGGCCCGCGTCGAAGGGCACCACCGCGACGGCCGCCCGGTCGTGCTGTTCCTGTGCACCCACAACGCCGGGCGCTCCCAGATGGCTCTCGGCTTCCTCAGCCACCTCGCCGGCGAGCGGGCCGTCGCCTGGTCCGGCGGCAGCGAGCCCGGCACCGAGGTCAACCCGGCCGCCGTCGCGGCGATGGCCGAACGCGGCATCGACATCTCGGCGGAGTTCCCCAAGCCGTGGACGGACGAGGTCGTCCGGGCCGCCGACGTGGTGGTCACCATGGGCTGCGGCGACGCCTGCCCCGTCTTCCCCGGCACCCGCTACGAGAACTGGGACATCGACGATCCCGCCGGCCTGACCGTGGCCGACGTACGGCCGATCCGGGACGCGGTCGAACGCCGGGTCCGCCGCCTTCTCGACGAGCTTCAGATCCCGACCCGATAACCCATCCCGCCGGGTCACCCCCGCTCGGGACGTCACCCTGAGGAAGAGCAGAGACTGATGACCATCGCCCTCCGGCGGCGCCTGCTGGCCGAGTTCCTCGGCACCGCCCTGCTGGTCACCGCCGTGGTCGGCTCCGGCATCATGGCCGCCACCCTCTCCCCCGGCGACGTCGGCCTCCAGTTGCTGGAGAACTCGATCGCCACCGCCCTCGCCCTGGGCGCCCTCATCCTGATCTTCGGCCCGGTCTCCGGGGCGCACTTCAACCCGGTCGTCTCCGCCGCCGACTGGTTCCTCGGCCGCCGCGCCGGCACCGGGCTGACCGGCCGCGACCTCGCCGGCTACACCGTCGCCCAGGTCACCGGGGCGATCGCCGGATCGGTCCTGGCGAACCTGATGTTCGACCTCGCCGCCGTCGACCTGTCGGGCAGGGAGCGCACCGGGGCGCACCTCTGGCTGGGTGAGGTCGTCGCCACCAGCGGCCTGATCCTGCTGATCTTCGCGCTGGCCCGCTCCGGGCGCGCGCCCGTCGCACCGGCCGCCGTCGGCGCCTACATCGGCGCCGCCTACTGGTTCACCTCGTCGACCTCGTTCGCCAACCCGGCGGTGACCATCGGGCGGGCGTTCACCGACAGCTTCGCCGGGATCGCGCCCGCCTCGGTGCCGGCCTTCGTGCTGGCCCAACTGGTCGGGCTGGCGGTCGGCGTGGGCCTGCTCGCCGCGCTGTATCCCGACGCCGGCACCGCCGCCGACCAGGTCGTCGTCCCGACCGCCGACCAGGCCACCGTCGACCGACCGCGCTGACCACACCGTCGACCGGCCATGAACCAGCAAAGACAGAGAGAGGCACCACGATGAGCGACAAGCCCAGCGTCCTGTTCGTCTGCGTACACAACGCCGGCCGGTCGCAGATGGCCGCCGGCTGGCTGCGCCACCTCGCCGGGGACACCGTCGAGGTGCGCTCCGCCGGTTCGGCGCCCGCCGAGACGGTCAACCCGGCCGCCGTCGAGGCGATGCGGGAGGTGGGCGTCGACATCACCGACCAGACGCCGAAGCTGCTCGAGTACGCCACCGCCGAGTCCTCCGACGTGATCGTCACGATGGGCTGCGGCGACGCCTGCCCGGTCTTTCCCGGCAAGCGGTACGAGGACTGGAAGCTCGACGACCCGGCGGGCAAGGGTGTCGAGGCGGTGCGCCCGATCCGCGACGAGATCCGCAGGCGGGTGGAGACGCTGCTCGGCGAGCTGACCGGCGGCCGCTGACGGCCGCCGCGGTCAGCCGTCGTCGGCCAGCACGTCGAGCAGCAGCGCCGCGGTCCAGCCGAACGCCGGCGAGCCCAGCCCGGCCCCGGTGTCCGGATGGAAGTACTCGTGGCAGCCGGCCCGCGCCACCAGGTCCAGCATCGACCGGCGCAGCCCGGCGGCCAGCTCGGGCCGGTCGTGGCTGAGCAGCCCGTGCCGTACCAGCCAGGCCATGTTCAACCAGCTCGGTCCGCGCCAGTAGCGCAGCGGCTCGAAGTCCGGGGCGGTGCGGTCGTAGCTGGGCAGCGGGCGCTCCATCCGGCCGGTCACCCCGAACCGCGCCGAGCACGCCTCCACCACCAGCGCGTCGACCAGCCGGGCGGGCAGGTCCGGCAGGGCCAGCGGGGCGAGGCCGAGCACCGTCCGGGCCGGGACGAGCCGGCCGGTACGCAGGTCGAGCGGCTGGAACGTGCCGGTCGCCGGGTCGTACAACCGCCACACCAGCGCCTCGGTGATCCGGGCCGCCCGCTCCCGGTGCGGGCCCGGATCGGCGCCGAGCACCGCGGCGATCCGGGCGAGCGCGTGCTCGGCGAGGCCCATCGCCGCGTTGAACAGCGGGCACTCCACCAGGAACGGGTGCCCGCCGGCCAACCCGTCGTCGCGGTAGCCGCGGTCCCGGTAGGCGGCGACGATCGCCAGGTAGCGCGCGTAGTCCAGGTCGGTGGGGCGGTGCGCGGCGTCGGCGTGCGCGGTGTCGTGCCGGCGGTACGCGCGCATCACCGCCGCGTCGGCGGGCACCGCCGCCATCGGGGCGTCCCAGGCGGGGCTGTTGTCCAGCCCGGACTCCCACGGGTGCACGATCGCGGCCAGCCCACCCCCGCCCACGTCGCGCCGCTCGGCGAGGTAGCGCTGCTGGGCCACCAGCCGCGGGTAGAGCCGGCCCAGCGCCGCCCGGGCGGCCGGGCTCGGGTCGCGGCGGTGCACCAGCCAGGCGGCGAGCGCGTGCACCGGTGGCTGGACCAGCCCGGAGGTGGCCACCGCCGGCGCCGCCGCGGCCACCTCGGTACGCCAGAAGTCCGGCCCGGGAAAGTACGCGCCGACCCGCGTCGCCGGATTGAACACGATGTGCGGCACCCGCCCGTCGGCCCACTGGGCCCGGAACAGGCTGTCCAGCTCCCGCCAGGCGCGCTCGGGACGTACGTGCGCCAGCCCGATCGCGATGAAGGCCGAGTCCCAGCTCCACTGGTGCGGGTAGAGCGTGCGCGAGGGCACCGTGTGGTCGTGCTCCCAGTTGCCGTCCAGAGTCGCCAGGGCGAGGCGGCGCAGCCCGGTGAGCGTGCCCGCGCCGGCCGCACCGGCGCTCATGCCGGCACTCCGCTTCGCTCCGCGCCGGCCTGAGGCACGACCGCGCCATACCGATGATTCGCTCGCTGCCGCTCACTCATGCCGCCGCCTGGCGGGGTTGGGCGTGGCGCAGCACCGTGGCGGCCTGCTGGAGGGCGCGTACCGGGTCGCCGCGCAGCCGGCACTCCAACGCCAGCCAGCCCCGGTAGTCGATCTCCAGCAGGGTCCGCAGCAGCGCCGGCCAGTCCAGGTGCCCGGCACCGGGCTGGTAGCGGTTGGAGTCACTGACCTGCACGTGCCCCAGATAGGGCGCGGCGGCGCGCAACGCCCGGTGCACGTCGTCCTCCTCGATGTTCATGTGGAAGGTGTCGGCGACCACCCGCACCGATGGCAGCCCGACCACGGCGCAGAGCATGACCGCCTCGTCGAGCCGGTTGACCATGTGGTCCTCGTACCGGTTGAGCGGCTCCAGGAAGAGGGCCACCCCCTCGGCGCGGGCGTGCTCGCCCAGCTCGCCGAGGGTGTCGACGAGCAGTTGCCGGTCGCCGGCGGGCGAGCGGGGCGGGTCGAACGGTGGCAGCCGCCGGGAGAACATCCCCCACGCCGCCGGGGTCATCGCGCCCACCCCGCCGAGCTCGGCGATCACCGACAGCTGCGAGCGCAGGTTGCGCACGGCGTCGCGGGACCGCTCGGCGTCGAAGTCGCCGATGAAGTGGTCCATCTCGACGCAGACGGTCGGCATCACCACCCCGGCGGCGCGAGCCCGGTGCAGCTCGGGCAGCCGGCGGGCGAGGGCGAGGTCACCTTGGCCGCGCAACTCGATGGCGTCGTAGCCGAGCGCGGTGGCCAGGGCGTACTTCTGGATCAGGTCGGTGCCCGGCAGGAGCTGCTCCTGGCAGGCGATCGGAATGGTCATCTCATTCGCGGCGTGGCCCCCAGCTCTTCAGTGCCGGGGGAACGCCGCTCCCTCCCCTCGGGCAACGTCTTGTCTGGACTGCCGGCATGATCCGGGGTGCGGGTGTGGTGGTGAAGCGGGCGTACAGGTACCGCTTCTATCCGACGGTTGAGCAGGCTGATCAGCTCAACCGCACCTTCGGCTGCGTGCGTAAGGTCTACAACCTCGCCCTGCAGGCGCGCACCCGCGCATGGTCGGTCGACGGACAGCTCACCCTCGCCAAGATGGACGCGCCGCTGGCCATCGCGTGGTCGCGGCCCCTGCCAGCCGAGCCGTCGACGGTCACCGTGTCCCGCGATTCGGCCGGCCGGTGGCACGTGGCGATCCTGGTCGAGGATCCCGGCGTGCAGCCCCTGCCCCCGCAGGCCACGGCGGTCGGCGTGGACGCGGGCATCACCAGCCTGCTCACCCTCTCCACCGGCGAGAAGATCATCAACCCGCGACATGAGCGCGTCGACCGGCGCAAGCTGGCCAGCGCACAGCGCAACCTGTCTCGCAAGACCAAGGGCTCCGCCAACCAGGCCAAGGCCCGCCTGACGGTTGCCCGCATCCACGCCCGCATCGCCGACCGGCGGCGCGATCACCTGCACAAGCTGTCGACTCGACTCGTCCGCGAGAACCAAACAGTCGTGATCGAGGACCTCAGCGTGCGCAACATGCTGCGCAACCACCGCCTGGCCCGCGCCATCTCCGACGCAGCCTGGTCGGAACTGCGCCACATGCTGGAATACAAAGCCGCCTGGTACGGGCGCACCGTGATCGCCATCGACCGCTGGCATCCGAGCACCAAGACCTGCTCGGCATGCGGACGGATCAACACCACGATGACCCTCGCCATGCGCGTCTGGACGTGCCCGGGCTGCGGCTCGGAACACGACCGGGACGTCAACGCCGCCAACAACATCCTCGCCGCCGGGCTGACGGAGAGGTAAAACGCCTGTGGAGGGCCGGTGAGACCCCACCCGCGCATGCGGCGAAGGCACGACCCAGCGAAGCAGGAACCCCCTCGGGCGACCGAGGGAATCCCCGCCCTTCAGGGCTGCGGAAGATGTCAACAGAACCTCAGCACGACTTGGAGGGCAGCAGCGTCACCGCGGTCGAGCAGCGCCAGCGCGTCGGCCACCGCGCTGGCGTCCACGACGTGGCTCACCAGCGGCAGCGGATCGACGCTGCCCTCGGCCACCAGGTCCATGAAGGTGTGTGCGACGCGGGCACCGGTCCACCGGCCGGCCATGCCGGGCGCCGGCGTCGGCCCGGACACCTGGGCCGCCACCAGCTGGATCCGGTTGTGGTGGAACTCCTCGCCCAGGCCGAGCCCGTCGGCCTGGCCCTGGTAGAAGCCGGCGGCCACGACGCGGCCGGCGTGGGTGGTGGCCCGGATCGCCTCGTGCAGCGCCGGGTACGCACCGGACAGTTCCAGGCAGACGTCGGCGCCAATGCCGCCGGTGGCCCGGCGCAGCACGTCGGCGGCGGACTCGGTGGCCGCGTCGACGACCAGCCGGGCGCCGAGCCGCCGGGCGTGCGCCAGCCGGCCGGCCACCCTGTCGACGGCGACCACCCGGGCGCCGGAGAGGGTGGCGAGCCGGGTGGCGAGCAGCCCGATCACGCCCTGCCCGAAGACCCCCACCCAGTCGCCGAGGTGCAGGTCGCCGGCGAGCACGGCGGTGAGCGCGATGGCGCCGGGCCGGGCGAAGACCGCGGCGAGCGGATCCAGGCCGGCGGGGAGCGGATGCACCAGGTCGGCTGGCACCACCGCCTCGGCGCGGTGCCCCCAGATGCCCCAGACGAGCTGCCCGGGCTGCCGGTCGGTGACCTCGGGCGCTACCTCGACGACCTCGCCGACCTCTTCGTAACCGAAGCCGACCAGCGGATAGGGCACGGTGGTCTGCCGGGGCACGAACATCCGGGTGACGTCGTCCCAGTCCTTGCTCAGCCGTGGATTGCTGCCCCGGTAGAGGGTGAGCTCGGTGCCGGCCGAGATGCCGGAGTAACAGGTGCGGACCCGGACCTGGCCCGGCCCGAGCGGATCCGGGGGGCAGGGCTCGAGGCTGATCCTGCGCGGCCCGGCCAAGGAGACAACCCAGTTGACCATGAGTCACATCCCGGTAGCACTGGGTTCCATCCTAGAACAAAAAATCGGCATATGTCTTGTAATTGATCAATCGACGGCGTTGAATCCCTCATGTACCCTTCGAGAGGAGTGCCACCGATGTCAGCACCTCCGATGCGGATGCTCGCCGCCACCCTGATCATGACACTCACCGGGGCCAGCCTGCTGGCCTGCGGGAACGACGATTCCGGCGACGACGGCAAGACGATCACGGTGTGGAGCCTGGAGGACGTGGCCGACCGGGTCACCGCCACCAAGGCGATCATCGCCGACTTCACCGCGAAGACCGGGATAACTGTCAACCTGGTCACCGTCAACGAGGACCAGTTCCCCTCCCTGATCGCCTCCAGCGCCGCCGCCGGCGAACTGCCCGACGTGGTCGGCTCGGTGTCGCTGGCCGGCGTACGCACCCTGGCCGGCAACGAACTGCTGCACCCCGAGGCGAACGCGGAGGTGGTGGAGCAGCTCGGCCGGCAGACGTTCTCGCCGCGGGCGCTGGAGCTGACCTCCGACGACGGGCGGCAGCTCGCCGTACCCAGCGACGGCTGGGGGCAACTGCTCGTCTACCGCAAGGACCTCTTCGCCGCCGCCGGGCTGCCCGCCCCCGACACGTACGAGAAGATCACCAACGCCGCGCGGACGCTGCACCGCGGCGGCGTCGCCGGCATCACCGCGGCCACCGCCCCCGGCGACGTGTTCACCCAGCAGACCTTCGAGCACCTGGCGCTGGCCAACAACTGCCAGCTCACCGACGACTCGGGCGCGGTGAAGCTGGACTCGGCCGAGTGCGTCGAGGCGTTCCGCTTCTACGGCGACCTGATGCGCAACTGGTCGGTCAAGGGCGGGCAGGACGTCGACACCACCCGGGCCACCTACTTCGCCGGCAAGGCGGCCATGCTGGTCTGGTCGCCGTTCATCCTCGACGAGCTGGCCGGGCTGCGCAACGACGCCAAACCCACCTGCCCGCAGTGCCAGGCCGACCCGACCTTCCTCGCCAAGAACAGCGGCTTCGTCACCGGGATCCAGGGCCCGAACGGCAGCGGGCCCGCCCAGTACGGCGAGATCAGTTCCTGGGCGGTGCTCGACGGCGCCGCCGCCGACCCGGCGAAGTCCTTCGTGTCGCACCTGCTCGACGAGGCGTACCCGCGCTGGTTCGGCATGTCGCCGGAGGGCCGCTTCCCGGTCCGCAAGGGCACCCCGGCCGAACCGGAGAAGTTCCTCACCGCCTGGAACACCAGCCATGCCGGGGTGGACGCGAAGAAGCCGCTCGCCGAGGTGTACGGCGACGAGGTGCTCGCCGGGCTGCGCCGCAGCCCGGACACCTTCCAACGCTGGGGCCTCGCCCAGGGGCAGGGCAAGCTGGTCGGCGCGATCCTCGGCGAGCTGCCGGTGCCCAAGGCGCTGAGCGACGTCGTCTCCGGCAAGTCGGACGCCGCCGCGGCCGCCGGACGGGCCAAGAAGGACGTGGAGGCCATCAAGGCGGGCGTCAATTGACCACCACCACACCCGGCACCGGCCGCTCCCCCACCCGGGAGCGGCCGGCACCGGCCCGCCGCCGCAAGCCGCTCACCCTGCGCCGCCGCGAGTCCCGGGCCGGGCTCGCGCTGGTCGCCCCGACCCTGCTCGTCGTGGTCGCGGTGATCGGCATCCCGATCGTCTGGACCGTGGTACTGGCCTTCCAGCGGGTCCGCCTGGCCACCCTGCGCCGGACGGGCCTGTTCGGCGAGTTCACCCTGGACAACGTCGAACGGGTGCTGAACACCCCCGGCTTCGCCGAGACGCTCTGGACCACCCTGGTCTACAGCGTCGGCGCCACCGCCGGCTCGATCGCGCTCGGCCTGGTGGCGGCGCTCGTGGTCCGCCGGCCGTTCCGGGGCCGCACCCTGGTCCGCGCGTCGATGCTGCTGCCGTACGTGGCCCCGGTGGTCGCGGTCACCTTCGTCTGGCAGGTGATGCTCGATCCGCAGCTCGGCATCGTCAACGACTGGGGCCGCCGGTTCCTCGGCTGGGACACTCCGGTGCCCTTCCTGTCCCAGGAGTCGACCGCCCTGGCCACCGTCGTCGCGTTCGAGGCGTGGCGCTACTTCCCGTTCGCGTTCCTGTTCCTGCTCGCCCGCCTCCAGGCGGTGCCCGGCGAGCTGGAGGAGGCCGCGCTGGTGGACGGGGCCACCCCGACCCAGCGGTTCCGGCACATCCTGCTGCCCCAGCTGATGCCGGTGATCGCGATGCTCGGCGTGCTCCGGTTCATCATGACCTTCAACAAGTTCGACGACGTCTACCTGCTCACCGGCGGCGCGGCCGGCACCGAGGTGGTCAGCGTCCGGGTCTACGAGTTCCTCACCGCCCGTACCGACATCGGCGCGGCGGCGGCCCAGGCCGTGGTGCTGGCCGTGGTGCTCGTCGTGTTCGTGCTGATCTACCTGCGCTTCTTCGGACGGAGGGTCGGCTGATGGACCGGGACCGGGTCGAGACGGTGAGCCTGCGCTGGCTGCGTCGACTGGTGATCGCGGCGTTCCTGCTGGTCACCGTCTTCCCCTTCTACTACATGCTGGTGCTGTCGGTACGCCCCATCGAGCGGCTGCTGCTCGACCCCGGGTCGCTCGTCGTCGGCCTCGGCGAGCTGACCGTCAGCACGTACAGCGAGGTGTTGCGGGCCGCCGACGACGGCGGCCAGGGCTTCCTCACCTTCATGCGGAACAGCGGGCTGGTGGCGGTCGCGGCGACCCTGCTCACCCTGCTGGTGTCGATCCCCGGCGCGTACGCCGTCTCCCGGCTGCGGTTCTTCGGCCGCCGGCAGGTCCATTTCCTGTTCCTGGCGGTCTACCTGTTCCCGTCGATCGTCATCGCGATCCCGCTCTTCGTGGTCTTCACCCGGGCCGGGCTGCGTGGCTCGTTGTTCGGCCTGATCCTGGTCTACATCTCGCAGACCCTGCCGGTCTCGGTCTACATGCTGAAGAACTACTTCGAGACCATCCCGGTCAGCCTGGAGGAGTCCGCGGCCATCGACGGGGCCGGCCGGCTCGGCGTCATCCGGCGGGTCAGCCTCCCCCTCGCGATGCCCTCGATCATGGCGGTCGCGCTCTACGACTTCATGATCGCTTGGAACGAGTTTCTCTTCGCGCTGCTCTTCCTCGTCGACAAGCCCAACCGGTGGACCGTGTCGCTCGGGCTGGCGCAGCTCGCCGACGGGGTCGAGGTGCCCAAGACGGTGCTGATGGCCGGGTCGGTCATCCTCACCCTGCCCATCGTGATCCTCTTCTTCGCCAGTGAGCGGCTGCTCACCGAGGGTCTCACCAGCGGCGCGGAGAAGGGGTGACGGGCCATCGGCGGGGCCCGGCGTCGGTGACGCCGCGCCGACCACCCGGTCACCCGGCGCACACCTGCACAAACTGGCCGGTCAGTTACCCCACAGGCTGCCCCGGAGGCCGTAGCATCGGGGCCGGCCCGCCCCCGGGCGGCCCGGGGGAAACCGCGCGCACAGCTTCTACCGACGCAGATAGAGGATCCGGCGATGAGTCAGACAGGGCAGGAGAACCACACGGGCACCGCGGGCGAGGACTACACCCGCCGGCTGCAGCGACTGGGTGGCGCCCGGTGGAAGCAGGTGCTCGACGTGCAGGCGCCCTACCGTTGGAACCTGCGCCGGCTCCAGCTGGGCCGCACCCTCGACGTCGGCTCCGGCCTGGGCCGCAACCTGATCAACCTGGGCTCCGACAGCGTCGGCGTGGACCACAACCCCACCTCCGTGGCGCACTGCCGGGAACTCGGGCTGGAGGCGTACACCACCGAGGAGTTCCTCGCCTCCGAGTACGCCCGCCCGGACGCCTTCGACTCGATGCTCGCCGCGCACCTGCTCGAACACATGCCGGCCGAGCAGGCCCGCGAGGTGATCTCGATGTACCTGCCGTTCCTGCGCTCCGGCGGCCGGGCGGTGTTCATCACGCCGCAGGAGCGCGGTTACCGCAGCGACGCGACGCACGTCCGGTTCGTCGGCTTCGCCGAGGCGGCGGAGACCTGCCGCGAGCTGGGGCTGACCGTGGAGCGGCAGTACTCGTTCCCGTTCCCCCGCGTCTTCGGCAAGATCTTCACCTACAACGAGTTCATCACGGTGGCCCGGCTGCCCTGACCCGTCGGGGCCCTCGCTAGTGCGGTGTCCACTAACGTTCGCCGGGTGTCCGGTGGGTGTTGTGGATCCTCACCGTTGGGGTGAGCGACTCCCCACCGTCGGGTGGTGGGGCGGGCCTCCGCGGGCCAACTGATCCTCGCGCCGCCCACCCCGGAC
>NZ_QGSW01000330.1:0-10723 GCF_003176715.1 Micromonospora sp. S4605 | reverse complement strand
GGTCATCAAGACCGTCGCCCGCGACGCCTACGGCTTCCGAAACCCCGAGAATCAGCGGCTACGCACCCGCACCGCGACCACCCGACGCCACCGCGGACACCTCAACCCCGCTTAAGTTCGATGAGCCAGTATGCTGCCGTCGATGAGCCGGATTAGCTCACAGCGCGTGCGACACGTATTGGCACCGTACAGCCCGGTTGGCGCTTGCCGAGGATCACGACTGCGGCTTAACGAAATCGAACGTGCGGCAGGGAGTCCTTGATCCTATGTGATGCTGGAATCACCGCCGAGGTCGTTGGCGAGGTCGCTCAGCGTCAGTGGTTCGTCTGCTAGACCGGACACCTTGAGGGACAGAATCGCGGCTTCGACGTTGTCCGCGTAGACGACGACGGCAAGCTCCTCCCGGGCGCGTGAGACGCAGACGTACAGCAAGCGCCGGCTTCGTTCGACGGTCGTGTCTTTGCCGTTCGCCTTGTTCTCGCGGTCAGTCTGCGACAGTTCGGCGAGTCCGAGGAGTTTGTCGTAGGAGTATGCCGGCAGGACTCCTTCGGAGTCGTCCAGCAGGACGATAACCCGCGGGAACTCGGCGCCCTTCGTCGCGTGCTGGGTCGAGTAAGGCGACTGACGGCTGACATAGCGAAGATAGCCTTGGAGTTCGCGCACGTCGCACGTCATGAACGCGTCGAGTACTTCCCGGGTTTTCTCGGACAGGACCTGGTCGCTGTGGGGTCCGTCGGGGTCCAGGTAGCGGGCGAGTTGTGGAACCGGATCGATCAGTCTGGTGTGGTGCGCGAACCGTAACGCCTTCCCGACCGAGCCGGGGCCGGCGGCGGCGACAAGGCCACGTAGATCAGTCACGGCTTCGCGGGCGGACGCTAGTCGTGCCCGCACGACGCCCGCGCCGGCGAGGTCATCACGAATCAGACCGCTGTGCTTGCGCAGGATACGGAGCGCGGCGTTGTCGTTCGAGGCGTCGCACAGCGGCAGGATGACGTTGGCGAACGGCGTGATGGGCCAGGCTGTGCCTTCGATGAACGCGGTGGCCAGTGCGGGTGGGTTCTTCGGGTGGAAGGCTGCGTGCAGGTTGGCGAAGCCGAGTCGCCGGGCCGCGAGTTTATGCATGGCGACGAGAATCTTCACACCGTCAGGCGCGTCGGCGGCCCAGGCGTCGTTCGACGTACGGTGCGCGAGCCAGCGGCGAACGGCATCCATGCTGGCGACACGGTCGGCGTCGGCAGGTAGAACAACGAAGTAGGCGTGTCCCTCTGGGGTCAGGTTGTCGGGTCGGCCGGGTGTCTGCTTGTCACCGTCGGCGGCGGCTCGTACCCGGTTGACGACCTCGAGCACGCGGCGCGAGGAGCGAAAGTTTTCGGGTTTGTTGATCAGTGCCCAGTCCGGCTCGGCCGGAACCTGGCCGATGCCCGTGGGGTAGATCTGCTGCATCGGGTCGCCGAAGAATCCCAGGCAGAAGTCGCTCTTGACGGTTCTGTACATGTGGATGAGGCCCGCGACGACGTCCGCCTCCGTATCTTGGCTTTCGTCGACGAAGACGATCGGGAAGCGGGTCGCAATGACCTTTGCCAGCAGTGGTTGCTCCAGGAGCATCCGCGGCACCATCTTGAGGACATCCGCGTGCCCGATCTGCCCCCTGCCGTAGTCTGGCCCGACGCTGTAGGTGAACTTGCGGACCGAGTGGAGCGCGTCTAGTTGACGGTAGTAGCGAGCCCGGTCCTGGGTCATCGTGTCCCGCTTGGCGGCCTTTGCCTTCCCGATCTTGCCGCCAAGCTCGTCGAGTTTGGCGGCAAGTTGGCGCTTGATCCAGGCGCCGATGTCGGACTGAAACGGCGCGACGGCTTCCCACAGGAAGCTGTGAATCGTCGACACATAGACCAGCGGGTCGTCTTGGACATCGCCGTGGATCTCGGCTGCGGCGACCTCCGTGTAGGTGATGCAGGCTATCCGCTGGGTACGCGCCCGGAGCTGGGTGCGGCGGGTTGCCGTCACGTGTGCGAGAGCCTTGACGAGTGAGGTGGTCTTCCCGGAGCCCGCCCCGGCGGTGACGATGAACCCGGCCTTTCCTTTGCGGTCGAGGACATCGCGGATCAGTCGGTCGGCGTCCGTGTCTCGGGCATCGATCCGGCCGGTCATTTGCCGACCTCAGCTTCGATCGCGGTCAAGGGTGTGGTGTCAGGCGCAACGACCGTGACTCGGTCTCGTAACCAGTTGAGACCGTCCGCAATGTACTGCGGGGCGGTCCACTGATTGTGGTCCTTGGTGATGAGCGCGAGGGCGAAGTCGGTTTTGTCGAAGGACTTGACGCGCTTGTAGATCTCGTCGTGCAAGCCGTCCAACGGCATGGCTGCCGCTCCCGAGACGCGGAGCCGGAGATCGGCCTGTGCCTCATCCTGGCACCACGCGAGGTTCTCCAAGGCGAATGCTTCCTCGAAGGTGCGACCAGCTAAGGCTGCCTGGCGATCGCCCCACATGATCGGCCGGCGAGTCTGGTATGCGACTCGGATACATCCCGGACTACCGGCGGTGGCCGGCGGGCACTTCACGGCCTCGTCCGCGTCGAGAAGCTGGTCGATCACTCGAATACGGGGGATCCATGAGGCCAGGGTTTCGTTGCTCGTAACCGCGCCCGCCTGCGTCGTCATACACGATGAACCAGCCGCAGGCACGTCCTCGGAGTCGGCCTCGGCCGCGTCGGGGCTCGGCCCTCGCACGCTGTCTAGGTCGGTGATGACCAGCGTGGGAAGTCCCAGGAACTCAACCAGTTCCTGGAACTTGTGGGCGTATGCCCCGCCGACCTCGAGGATCGTGAGGTGGCTTGACTGGAGCGCAGGCACCGATTTTTGGATGATCAGTGGCAGCAGGAGCCTTTCGACGTTGCCCTCGACCAGGATCGCGGCGTCGGCGAAGAACAGGTCGCAGTGAGTCAGCTTCAGGTATTGTCGAAGGAAGTGCCTGGTTTCGTCCTCCGTCGTCTCCCGGAACGTCATCAGATCCTTCACGTCGGTGTGATGGACGTTGCCGTCAACGCCGGTCCGCTTGAAGTACCGGATCGGCTCAAACGACTTTTCGTAGATGACGTGAGCGGAGTGTGTCGTGACGACCATCTGGGTGGCGAAGGCCGACTCAACCTGCGGAAGGATTTCACGAATCTTGCGGATGAAGACCTGCTGCAGCTGGGCGTGTAGATGCGCCTCGGGCTCCTCGATGAACACCAGGTGGATCGGATGCCGTTCACCTTCGGCATCGATCCATCGATGGTGGAAGTCCAAGACTTCGACGACCATATAGATCAGGTTCTTGAAGCCCAGCCCGTTGTACTGGTCGGGCAGCGTCCGCTCAGATGTACCCATCGAGCCGCCGGCGGCAGGTAACGCGTAGTGGACCCGCGCGCCGCTGTTGAGGACGCTTTGCGCGTTGAAGGCAGCCTTCACCACCAATCGCGGATGGACGAAGCCGGGATAGCCGAGGTCGGCAAGCTTGTCCAAGGTCGGCTCAAAGACCTTCGCGAAGTGCTCGTTGAGGTGGCGCTCCGAGTCTGCAATCGCAGCGACCGCCGCGAGATCATTCTCCCGCTGTTCGAGATTGCGGGCATAGAAGCCACTCAACTTCCGAGACAGATCTTCGGCCCGGCCGCGGCTCTCGCCGTCAACCAGGTGACGCTGAGCGTCAAGGAAATCAACCTTGATCAACGAGTCAAGCTTGGCGCCGAGGCGACTCTGGCTGCCGCGTGCAATGTACGGGGTATATCCCGCAATCGGCTCAAGCCGCTCGTCGCAGTGGGTGACGTCCAGGATCGCGTAGGTGATCTCGTACTCGCGCCGCAGCTCACGGCTCAGATAGTCGGTCAGCGACCGCGGCCATGGTTCGTAGCTGGAACCCTCTGGGCGTTCGACGGCCAGCGCCCTGCTGCGGTACTCCTCGAAGTTCTCGATCAGCGCCTTGCCGTTCTTGGGCATGTACGAGAGCCGGATCCCTACCAGGCCGGAACTCCAACTCAGGTTGGGAAGGAAGTCGACGACCCGGTGCAGGTTGTCATCATCGCCGTTCAGGTCGAGCCAGATGTCCAAAACGATGCGCGGAAGTCGCTCGTCGGGATCGTCCGAAGCGGCGTCGAACGCGTCGAACTCGGCCCAGCAGTCGGCGGTAAAGTCGTAGAGCCGGAACCGCTCTTTCTCGGCACCGAGGAACAGCCGGAACACTTGCGCGGCTGAGGTCTTCCCGCTGTTGTTCGCGCCGACGAACACCGTCGTCTCACGGTCCAGATCGATCCTGACGTCTCGCAGCCGCCGGAAGTTCTTCACACGGAACGTTTTGACGTACACGCCGCTCCATTCACCGCAAGGGCACGCCGTGAGGAGGCGTGCGATCAACCGTCAGGGCGTCGTCAGTGGCGTTGACGGTCTCGTCGAGCGCGGTGCCGACCTCGTGCTGGGCGCGTGGGTTGGTCAGCCGGCGGCATCGGGCGGGATCTACCACTCCGTCGACCGGGTCAGTGAGCGCTTCCGCGAGCCCGGACAGGTTGTCGGTTGTCAACGAGTGCGATGCTCGCGTGCACCCAACGATGATCTACCACTAGCTGCGGAAACGCCAACACCGGTAGTGTCAAATAGGCGACCGGTCTGAGTCCGCAGGCAAGCCCAAGAAGGGTAGGACCTCCACGGCAACCTGCACCTGTGTGGAGTGCTCGGCAAAGCCACCGGGTCAGCCTCAGGCCCGTCCACCCGCGTAGGCGCCCCGCTTCCGCTGGCTTCATCGCCGCTTCGGCCGACCCGCTTCGCGATCTTGCGGCCCCTGTTGGCCGCCGCTCGGGCGGCGTAGGCCGGAGGTGCCTTTATGGCTTCCGAAGGCGGAAGAGGTCCTCCTGCCGGCTCCGCCTGAAAATCGACCAGGGACCCGCCGGCGTGATGGGCGGCCATGGCGGCGTGTTCGTCATCTGCGCCTGCTACGAACCGAGCTGCGTGTGGTGTGGCTCGCCGGGCGAGAGGGCCGGCTGTATGCCCGTCGGGGTGGCCACCGGCGGCGGGCGGCTGGATCCGGCCGGCGTTTGACGCTGCAGTTCACTGATCGGCTCGTCGTCACCCTCGCTCATCTGCGCCTGGTGCCCACCGGCGTCACCACGATCACCGAGGTCACCGTGACGGACACCTTCGGCACGACCACCCCGGTCTCGGCGGTCGCCGAGGTCGACCAGGGACGCGGGCCGTGGCGCCTCTGGGACCTGGTCGACGCCGGACCCGATGCCGGTCCCGGCCCGGCGCTGCGGCTGCTGCCGCCGCCGAGCCCGCCGCCGCTGCAGGGTCCGGTGCTGGAGGAGATCCTGGTCGCCCGGGACGAACTGGCCAATCTGGCCTGGCTCATCGAGCTGCAAACGCTGGACAGCGACGGCGCGGTCGTCGACCGGTTTCGACGGCACCTGGAGCGCAGCCCGGCCGGCGATCCGGCGTTCCGACCCACCCGGAGCGGCAGTAATGAAAGGCTCGGCGCACCGATCGCCGACTACTGGTATCCGCTGGTGGCCGGCATCGCCGCCGACGGCCGGCCGGTGCTGCGGTTGGCGGCCGTGCCGCCCGGTGCGCACGGTGCCGGGGACGACGGCGTGGCCGGGCGGATCGTGCCGCACCGGCCCGGCACCGAAATCGCCGATGAGGAAGTGCCCCGCGAGGAAAGCCGTCTGGTCCGTTGCGACCGGTTGACCGTTGGGCCGGACGGCTTCGTCGTCTGGCGGGCCCGGGTCAACACCGCCGGCCGAGGTGCGGCCTCGTCCGGGCTGCGGTGCAGCCAATCGGGCGTACTGATGCCTCTGCTGGGACTTGCCAGTCCGCTCCACAGTGGCCTACCGTCAACGCATGCACACCGCTTCCCAGCGGATGTGCTTGGAACATGTGTCCGATTCCGTCCTCGAACACGAGCCGGGAACAGCGCGCCAGCAATCGGCTGATGCGGTTACCTGGGCGTGAGTTGTAGTTCGCCACGAGCGAGGATCATGGATTCGTGGTCGACGTCGCCCCGGAGTTGTACTCCATGTACCTGATCGAGTCGAAGGCCGTGACCTTGGCTGGGTGAAACGGCCCCGCGGCTGGTGGACAGCCGTCGGTCGGTCGACGTCCTACCCGACCGGCGAAGCCAGCACGCCGCCGCCTGTCTCGGACAGCACCCCACCGTGCAGGTCTTTTGCCGGGATCGCGCCAACGCCTACGCTGAAGGTGCCCCCATCGGCGCCCCGCCGCCATCGCCATCCCAATCTTGAGTAGACCTGTCAATGCTGATCTGCCAAGCTGAGTGACTGGGCGGCGAAGCGGAAGCAACTGGTCGCCGACGCCGACAGGTGCTTGCCATCGCGTGGCGGGAGGAAAGCTGACGTGCCGACCTGAGCTTGGTGGACGCTCCGGGGAACGGCCGCCCTGTGGGTGCTGCTTGGCCTCGGGGCGTGGCCGTTCGCCAACTGCCGGCGTCGAGACGGCAAGGGTGGACGGCAGGTCACCGACCAACTCGACCGGCGGCGCCAACTCCGCCGACACGCACTGCTTTGTGTGCCTCGAACCGTACGGCGCATCGCGCTGTTTCGTCGCTAAACTGCAGAGAGGACGCCCCTGATGCCAGCTAGCCTCGACCGCATCCGCAACAGCATGAAGGTCACTACCACCACCAAAGACAAGGGACTCGTCCTTACCCTCACCGTCGTTGCCTACGACAACGGCATGATCGAAGTTGACGGCATACCGATTAACACGTCACCCAACTACGACCAGGGTGAAGGCTGGGCAGGCGCCGCCGAGGTGGCCACGGCGACGCTCAGCGAGTTCCGCCGCCAGGCCGTGAAGCGGCAGGCCACCAAGCAGAAGGAGGGCGGGCAGTAGTGGCCACTCCGAAGCTTCCCACCGGAACGATTGCCCAGCTCCGCGCCCTTGTAGACGACTTTCTCGAAGCCCACAAGACCGGCGGGTACGCCGACAACTCGATGCGAATCCGGGAAGGCAACCTCAACGGCTTCCTTCTGTTCCTCGAAGGCAAGTACGATCCGGCAACGGAGAAAGGCCAGCGGCGAAGCAACTGACCTGATGACGTTGACGCCGGCGGTGTGCGTGCCGAAAACCCCGTCCATGCAGGTCAAGCGGCATGTCGGTACTCGTGAAGGATGCCGCCGAGTCGATCACGTCTGCGGATGTCGAGGTGGTCGAGTCGATCCGGGTCAGTGATCGGTTGGGGGAGCGGGCGTAGGGGTGCCGCAGCGCAGAGCGCCCGGTGGGACCGGTGCTCGTTGTAGAACGTCTCGTACTCGCGGAGCGCGTGCATCAGGTGGGCCTGGTTCACGATCAAGGTGCGGTCGAGGAGCTCAGCTCTGCGCGAGCGCACCCAGCGCTCCATGATCGCGTTCATGCGCGGCACTCGGATTCCAGTCTTCACGGTGGCGATACCTTCGTCTTCGAAGACCGCGTCGAAGGCGGCCGTGTACCTACTGTCGCGGTCGCGGACCAGGTACTTCACCGTGGCGCTGGCGTCGTGGAGATCCATGACCAGGTTGCGGGCCAGTTGCGCGGTCCAGGCTGCGGTGGGGTGGGCGGTGGCACCGAGAACACGAACGCGGCGGGTGGCGTGCTCGATGACAGCGAAGACGTACAGCCGCGCGCCGGTCAGGGTCCGGGTGCATGAGCGAGAACAGAGCCTCGCGTTCCCACCCGGTGAGGCCCTTTGCGTCCGGGTGGTCGAGCACGTACGAGGGCTTGTTCTCGAAGCCGACGCCGGCAGCCTTGCTCGCGCGGCGAGGCGTATGGCGAGGCGGGACACGACGTGCCAGTCGCCCCCGTGGTACCAGCAGCAGTCACGCCCGCCTCGACGCGGCATGAACTGGCGACCAAGCCGGCGCCACCACGGCACCCCGGACCCCATACAGCCGTCGTCGCGGAACGGCGCCGGGCGCGGCAGCAGGACGGGGGAGCTCGACCGTCCCCAGCCGCTGCGCTACGTGCAGGTGGAGCCGACCGTGGTGGCAGAGATCGAAGTGGACACCGCCTTCGATCGGTGGCGATAGCGCCACCGGGTCAGGTACGTGCGACCGCGGCTGGACCTGTCGGTGTACGACGTGCCGCTGCTGCTCGGCGAGGAGGCCGACCCGTTCTGGGACGCCGCGGCCGGCGCCTGATGTCGCGCCGAGGGTCGGTGTGCCACCGTCGATGTGTCACTGACAACACACCCTGGGAGCGCCATGAGCAACGATGATGTGCCGCGAGGGAAGTCGCTGGTGTCGGTCTTGGCCGGTTTCGCCGTTGTGGCCGCCGCCGCGTGCGGCGCCATCGCCATCAGCAACGCTAGCTCCGACTCGTCAGACCCGGCCCCCGCCGTCAGCTGGTAGGTCCGGGCGGCCTGAAAAGCTGACGCCCTCAGACGTCGGAGGAGTGACTACCCGTTTGGCTGGTCGCGGCCACCGTCCGCTGTCGACAATCGGACACAAGGGACGATGGGGTGATCTGGGGTGTTGTGGCACCGTGTACGCGACCACCCCCGCGAGCGCCGCCTTGGAGCGTCATGACCACCCCCTCGTACCCGCCGCCGCCTGGCCAGGACCCGCAGTGGCAGCAGCCGGGTCAGCCCGACCCCACCCAGCAGTTCCCGCCGCAGCCCGGCGAGCCCACCCAGCAGTGGCAGCAGCAGCCCATCCCGCTTCAGCAGTGGCAGCAGCCGCCCGGGCCGGGCCAGCAGTGGCAGCAGGCCGGCGTGCCGGTCGCCCCGAGCAAGCGCAAGCCGTGGCTGGTGCCGGTCATCCTCGGCGTGGCCGTGGTGTTCGTCCTGTGCTGCGGCGGGATCTTCGCCCTCGGCGCGACCTCCGACCCGAAGCCGGCCGCCGACTCCAGCCCGTCGGCCAAGGCCCCGGCCACCTCCGCGCCGGCCAGCCCGGCACCGACGGTCGCCAAGGCTGAGCCCGCCAAGACCAGCGCTGCACCGTCGCCCGCCGGCGACCCGGTCTTCAAGATCGGGCAGAAGGTCCGCGGTGGTGACTTCGAGTTTACGGTGCACGGCGTGAAGTGCGGCATCCGCTCCGTTGGCACCGAGTTCCTCAACACCCAGGCACAGGGGCAGTTCTGCCGGGTCGACATGACCGTCAAGAACGTCACCAAGTCGGCGCACCTGTTCCACGCCGACAGCACCGTCACCGCGCACGACGCGACCGGGCGGGAATACTCCGCCGACGGCGAGGCCGGAATCTACGGCAATGACAACGCCAAGGGCTTCCTCGACGAAATCAACCCGGGCAACTCGGTGCGCGCCTACGTCTTCTTCGACGTGCCGAAGGGCACCAAGCTCTCGAAGATCGTCTTCGACGCCGGGCTGTTCACCTTCGCCGAGGACGCCGTCGTCACGCTCTGACCCACACAGCACAAGCCCCAGCCACTCGGCTGGGGCTTCGCGTGATCGCACATCAAATAGCTAGTGATCGTTAGGACTTCCCGCATGACCGAACCCACCGCGGCTGTGCCGCCCCGCAAGCGCTGGGCCCTCATTGCCGCAGCTGCCATCGCCGTTGTCGCCCTCACCCTCGCCGTCGCGTTCGCGCTCGGACGCGGCTTTGACCAGCCGGAAGCGCAGGATCGCCAGGCGGTGGGCGCATCCGCTTCCGCTGCCGCGACCACCCCGGTTGCCACCCCCACCGCCTCGGCCAGCCCCTCGCCGAGTAGCTCGCCGAGCAGCTCGCCGAGCTACAAGCCCAAGCTGCCCACGAAGATGACCGACGAGGGCGGCTACTGCACCGATCGGCGTTGCGGCCACTACGTCGCTGGGTCCAGCTGCAAGGGCATCGAGTGGTGCACCAAGAAGGCCCTTGTCGAGCCTGGAACGTGGGCGACTGACGGAGGTTCCGGCTTCACAGACTGCATGTGGGGGCTGTCCCTGCCGCCAGAGTACGGCCTGGAGGACGGCGGCTACGCGACGTCATACCTCGAGGTTGTCGTGCCCAAGGGAGCCATCTTCGACACCGACGACTGCGACGCCGGCTGGAAGTGGCTGCACCCCTGACCGCAGCCTGATCCACGACGAAGCCCTGACCCTCATCGGTCGGGGTTTCGTCTTTTTGCTCGGCGAGGAGGCCCGACCCGTCTTGGGACGCCGCCGCCTGCGCTTGACCGTCTCTTACCTGCGGAGGGTGCTGTCACCGTCGGGGTGCGCGGCTCCCGGGATCAGCTCGGATGGCCGCAGTGCAGCGGCGGTGCGCGTGGAGGGGGAGGCCGCCAGCTGCTGCTCCATGCGGCCCACCCATCGGAGGTACGCGAACCAGCCCGCTGCCCCGCAGAGGCAGAGGACAG
Source organism: Micromonospora sp. S4605 (assembly GCF_003176715.1). Taxonomy (NCBI): domain Bacteria; kingdom Bacillati; phylum Actinomycetota; class Actinomycetes; order Micromonosporales; family Micromonosporaceae; genus Micromonospora; species Micromonospora sp. S4605. The sequence continues at coordinate 413 of NZ_QGSW01000330.1, read as the reverse complement.
CGAAACCCAGCCAGCGAACCTCGCCCGGCTGCTCCACTACCCAGACGGCGGCGCCGAGCACCGACACCCGCCACGCCACGGTGACGGCGCGGCGCACCCCGTGGACCTGGTCGCCGACCACAGCCAAACCTTTGCCCCACCACCAGCTGCCGATGACCACGCCGAAGGCGACAATGACCGTCAGCTCGGCGAACCACTGGAACGGGTGCCTGGAGGGATTGGGCAGGGGCTTCACCGGCTGCTCCGGAGGCGGGGCTTTAGGTCAACGCCGTGAAGTTATGGGCTGTGGGCTTCCCCCTGAGATGTGGACACCCTGAGACTGGATGTTGGTCCAGAGGAAGGGGTGTCCCCGTTGGGGCGTCCATCGAAGTACACGGAAGAGTTCCGGCGTGACGCGGTTGACCTGGTCCGTT
>NZ_QGSW01000275.1:0-10755 GCF_003176715.1 Micromonospora sp. S4605 | reverse complement strand
CCCCGGCGCCGGCCGCGCCGGCCACCGAGATCGTCTGACGCTCAGCAGGTGCCAGCACCCCTTCCGGCCCTGCCCAGCCGCAGACGATCTTCCAGGGCTGGTGAGCCGGCGTCACTCCTCCGGGGGTAGGTCGGTGGCGGGGACGGTGAGGCGGACGCGGTCGTCGGCGATCGCGGCGATCTGGTCGGCCAGCACGTAGACCGCGCCGGTGCGGACCAGGTCGGTGGAGACCTTCAGGTAGCCGCTGTGCAGCAGCCGGGCCGCCAGGTCGGCCGGTACGTCCGGCTCCTCGACCGCTGTCGACTCGATCAGCTCGTCCAGGCTGCTGCCCGGGTCGGCGGTCGGCGCCTGCACGGTCACCGCGTTCGGGTCGCCCCGCTGGACCAGGTCCACGGTGCCGACCTCGGTGCCGGCGGCGTCGATCACCCGCATTCCGGTGGTGACCCTGGAGATGGTCGGCTGCTGCCCGGTGCCCTGCTGGTTCATTGTGGCGCGGTTCCCGGGCCGGCGCGCCGCTAAACGCCGCCCCGCTCACGCGCGCCGACGCCACCCCGCTCACGCCCGCCCACGCCGGCCCGGTCACGCCGCGCTGTCGCCGCCCCGGTCAGGCCCCCGTCGACCAGCCGCCGGGCGGCCGGGGGGAGAGTTCCCGCCAGGCGTCCGTCCCGTCGAGCAGCGCCCGGACCGTCTCCTCGGCCTCGTCGGCACTGGCGTACTCGTAGAACTGGGAGATCCCCTCGGCGCCGCCGGCGCGCTGCTCGACGTACCAGCGGTCGGCGTCCACCCGGAGGAAGACGTCCCGCCGGGCCAGTCGCCCCCATTTCCCGTTCCACCAGTGCTTTCGTTGCTCCATGGCGGGACTCTATCGAACACACGTACGAGAATGTGCGGCCCCCACGGGATTCCCATGGGGGCCGATGTGCGGATGCCGGATTCAGCGCGCGGTGGGCGGTTCCGGCCGCCGGCTGAGCACGTCGTCGAGCGCGCCGCGCTGCTGACCGGGCGTCTGGCGGCCGGCGGCGACCAGCGCGTCGCGGATCTCGGTGAGCAGCTTGATCTCCTCGCTCGGCGCCGAGGGCGGCGGCTCCTCGCCCCGCTTGCGCCGCTCGGCCAGCCTGTTCATCGGGTAGACCACCAGGAAGTACAGCGCCGCCGCGGTGAGCAGGAAGGTGATCACCGCGTTGACGAAGGCGATCCAGTCGAAGGGGATGCCCCGGAAGTCCGGCGCGGTCCCGGCCAGGCCCTTGTCGCTGCCGGTGATCAGCAGCACGAAGACCCGGATCAGCGGTTCCAGGAACGACTTGGTGAGCTGGGTGACCACGCCCGTGAACGCGGCGCCGATGACGACACCGACCGCCAGGTCGATGACGTTTCCGCGCATGATGAAGTCTTTGAAGCCCTTGAGCATCCGTACTCCCGAGGTGTCCGGTCTTCCGTCCGGGACAACCTATGCCCCGGGTGAGGGCTCCAGAAAAGCGCCGGCCTCGATGGCCGCCCGGGCCGGGTCGCCGGCCCGGATCGCCTCGACCAACCGGGAGTGGTCGACGTGGCGCTCCGGCTCCAGCGTGTCGCCCATCGACTGGGCGACCGTGCTGCGCAGGGCCGCGCCGACCGAGGCGTACAGCTCGGCGAGCATGCCGTTGTGCGCGGCGGCGACCACCGTGCTGTGCAGCGCGGCGTCGGCCTCCACGAACTCGTCGACCCGGCCGCCGCGCCAGGCCGCCTCGCGGGCGGCGAGCGCGTCGTCGAGCGCGGCCAGGTCCGCGGGCGTACGCCGCAGCGCGGCGAGCCGGGCGGCCTCCACCTCGAAGGCGCGGCGCACCTCGACCACCTCGGCCATCCGGTCGTCGGTGAGCCGGCGGGCCACCACCGGGGCCAGCTCGTCGGTGGACACCACGTACGTCCCGGAGCCCTGCCGGCACTCCAGCACCCCGGCGTGCACCAGGGCACGGACCGCCTCGCGGACGGTGTTGCGCCCCACCCCGAGCGCCGCGACCAGCTGCGGCTCGGTGGGAATCCGGCCGCCCACCGGCCACTCGCCGCCGAGGATCCGCTCCCTGAGCTGCGCGATGGTCTGCCGGACCCGGTGCCCGCGGGGCGGCACGGTGGCGGAATCAACCGGCGGTGGCACTGGTTACAACTCCTGCCCGGAATTCATCCCATGATTGTAGGTTCGGACGCATGACCCCGCCAACCACCGCCGCCGTCGACGCCGGAGCCTCACCGCGTTCCGACCGGGAGACGATCGGCGGGCCGGACGACCTGCCCACCCCGGCCGGCGCGTCGGCGGATGCGACGGCTCCCGCCGGACCGTCCGGCGCCACCCCCGCCTCGGTCGGCCCGGTCGCCGGTGGCCTGCTCGTGCTCGTCGGCATGCTGCTCGTCGCGCTCAACCTGCGGGCCGCCATCACCAGCCTCGGCGCCCTGCTCGACGAGGTGCGCGACGGCCTAGCCCTCTCCGGCGCGCTGGCCGGGCTGGTGACCACCCTGCCCGCGGTGGCCTTCGCCGTCTTCGGGGCGCTCACCCCTCGGCTGGTCCGCCGGCACTCCCCGGCCCGGGTGCTGGTGGTGGCGATGACCATCCTCGCCGCCGGCCAGCTGGTCCGCGTCGGCACGGACTCCGCGCTGGTCTTCATCGCCGGCAGCGCCCTCGCGCTGGCCGGGATCGCGGTGGCGAACGTCCTGCTTCCGCTCCTGGTCAAGCAGTACTTCCCGCACCGCATCGGGCTGGTCACCGGGGCGTACTCGATGACGTTGACGGTGGGTGCGGCGGCGGCCGCCGCGGCGGCGGTGCCGGTGGCGCACGCGTTCGGCACCTGGCGGGCCGGGCTCGCCGTCTGGGCCGGGCTGGCCCTGGCGGCCCTGCTCCCCTGGGTGCCGCTGGCGCTGCGGGCGCGGGCCGCCCGGCGGGCGGCGCCCCCGGCGGCGGTGGCGCCCCGGTCGAGCCGGATCCGGCCGGGACGGACCCGGCTCGGCTGGGCGATGGCTGTCTACTTCGGAACGCAGTCGCTGGGCGCGTACGCGATTATGGGCTGGCTGGCCCAGCTCTTCCGCGACGCCGGCTACCGCCCGCAGGACGCCGGCCTGCTGCTCGCCGGGGTGACGGCGCTGGGCGTGCCGATCGCGCTGCTCATGCCGACCCTGGCCGGCCAGCTGCGCGCGCTGCACCCGCTGGTGCTGACGCTCTCCGCCGCGATGGCTCTCGCCTACGTCGGGATGGCCGTCGCGCCGCACGACGGGGCGCTGCTCTGGGTGGTGCTGCTCGCGATCGGGCAGAGCGCCTTCCCGATGATCCTGGCGACCATCGGGCTGCGCGCCCGGACCACCGAGGGGACGGTGGCGCTCTCCGCGTTCAGCCAGAGCGTCGGCTACCTCGTCGCGGCCCTGGGCCCGCTGCTGGTGGGCATCCTCTACGAGGCGACCGGCGGGTGGACCGCGCCGATCGGGTTCCTGCTGGTCGCGCTCGCGGTGCAGACCGGCGCGGGCATGGTGATCGCCCGTCCCCGACACATCGAGGACGAGGCGTGAGCCGGAACGCTCAGGAGGAGGCCGGGGTCGGGTCGCCGGCGACGGCCTGCTCGACCGTGGGGTAGGTGTGCAGCACCTCGACCAGGCCGCTGACCTCCAGGATGCGCAGCACGCCCCGCTGCGGGGCGGCCAGCCGCACCACGCCACCGGCCTCGTCGCAGCTGTTCTTGGCGCGGACGAAGACCGACAGCCCGGTGGAGTCGCAGAAGGAGACCTCCGCCAGGTCGAACACCAGCCGGCTGCGGCCCTTGTCGAGCAGGTCGGTGATCTGGTCCTGCAGCTGCGGAGCGGTCGCCATGTCCAGCTCGCCCGCGACCGACACGACGACCACGTCGCCGCGCTGTTCCGTGTGCACCGTCAAGGACATACGCCAGACCTCCTGTTATCGGTGGAACGTTATCCCACCGGGCAAGGAGTAGCAGAACGGGAGCCGGTATCCGGTGCCGATGGTCATACCGTTGCCGTGCGGCAAGTAGCTGACGGTGTTGCGGTGATAGAGTCCGCCGGGTCCAGGTCTAGGGGGGTTGCCATGGCGCTGAGCGCCGAGGAGAGCGGTCGACTGGCCGGTCTGCTGACCGAGCACGCCGAGCGGGTCACACAGCGCTGGACCGAGATCATTGCCGGTTCGTTGCGCGGTCGGCTCAGCCAGGCCGAGCTGCGTCGGCAGGTGCAGGAGCTGCACCAGAGCATGGTCACCGTGAGTGGTCACGGGGTCCTCGACCTCGAGGCGGAGCATGCCGCCGAGCTGCGCGCCGTGCTGGCCGAGCTGTCCCGGGGCCGGGCCCGGCAGGGCTTCTCCGCCACCGAGACCGCGATCAGCGTGTTCGCGCTCAAGGACGTGCTGCTGGAACTGATGGAGGCGAACGGCGGCGCGGCGAGCCTGCGCGACTACGTCGCCTTCTCCGGCCTGGTCGACCAGATGGGCCTGTTCACCTTCGAGAGCTTCGTCCGCACCCGGGAGAGCCTCATCGCCGACCAGGCGGAGCAGCTGCTGGAGCTCTCCACCCCGGTGGTGAAGCTCTGGGAGGGCGTGGTCGCCGTGCCGCTGGTCGGCACGCTCGACTCGGCCCGGGCCCAGGTGGTGATGGAGCGGCTGCTGCAGACCCTGGTCGACACCGGCTCGCCGTACGCGATCATCGACATCACCGGCGTCCCGGCGGTGGACACCCAGGTCGCCCAGCACATCCTGAAGACCGTGGTGGCCGCCCGGCTGATGGGGGCCGACTGCATCATCTCCGGCATCCGCCCGCAGATCGCGCAGACCATCGTTGCCCTCGGCATCGAGTTCGGCGACATCGCCACCAAGGCCAGCCTGGCCGACGCGCTGCGGCACGTCCTGCGGCTGACCGGGGTGGAGACCGGTCGCCGGCAGCTCCGCCGGGAGGCGTGATGGAGCGGGTGCCGATCCTCAAGATCGGCGACATCCTGCTGGTCTCCATCCAGGTCGACATGTCCGACCAGACAGCGGTCCAGCTCCAGGAGGACCTGGCCGAGCGGATCGTCGCCACCGGCAGCCACGGCGTGATCATCGACATCACCGCGCTGGACATCGTCGACTCGTTCGTCGGCCGGATGCTCTCCACCATCGCCTCGATCTCCAAGGTGCTGGACGCCGAGACGGTGGTCGTCGGGATGCGGCCGGCGGTGGCCATCACGCTGGTGGAACTCGGCCTGTCGCTGAACGGCATCCGGACGGCGCTCAACGTCGAACGGGGCATGGAACAGATCGCGGCCGCCCGGGCCGACGAGTCCGAGATCGAGTTCGACGACGAACCGGACGTCGAGACGACGGCCTCGGCATGACCACCGGCATCGACCTGGGCCACCCGCAGGCGCAGGCGATCCAGAGCGACGAGGACGTGGTGCGCGTCCGGCAGCTGGTCCGGACGGTGGCGGTGGCCGCCAAGCTCTCCCTGGTCGACCAGACCAAGCTGGTCACCGCGGCCAGCGAACTGGCCCGCAACACCCTGGTCTACGGCGGTGGCGGCTCGGTCGAGGTGAGCGTGGTGGACAACGGCCGCCGGCGGGGTGTCCGGATCCTCTTCGCCGACTCCGGGCCGGGCATCGTCGACCTCGACCTGGCGCTCACCGACGGCTACACCACCGGCGGTGGGCTGGGCCTCGGGCTCAGCGGCGCGCGCCGGCTGGTCGACGAGTTCGACATCCAGACCGCGGCGGGTGCGGGCACCCGGGTGACGGTCACCAAATGGTCCCGATGACCGAGGACGCGGTCCCGGACGGCGGCGTCTGGTTCCGGGTGGAGAGCAGCAGCGCGGCCAGCACCGTACGGCGGGCCGCCGAACGCCTCGCCGGGCAGTTGGGAATGAGCGAGGCCGACACCGCCGACCTGGCCATCGTGGCCGCCGAGCTGACCAGCAACCTGGTCAAGCACGCGGACGAGGGAAACCTGCTGCTCCGCCCGGTGCGTCGCGAAGGCGAGGCCGGCGTGGAGCTGGTCGCCGTCGACTCGGGGCCCGGGATGGCCGACCTGAGCCTCTCCTCCCGCGACGGGCACTCCACCACCGGCACCCTCGGCATCGGGCTCGGGGCGATCGTCCGGCAGGCGACCTGGTTCGACGGCTACTCCCGGCCCGGCCGGGGTACGGTGCTCGCCGTGCAGCTCTGGCCTGGTCAGCCGGTCGCCGAGGGGCCGTGGGTCGGCGGCCTGACCCGACCGCTGACCGGCGAGACGGTCAGCGGCGACGCGTTCGCCGCGCGGGTCGTCGAAGGCCGGCACCAGGTGCTCGTCTGCGACGGCCTGGGGCACGGTCCGCTGGCGTCAGCCGCGTCGGACGCCGCCCTTGGCGCGTTCCGCGCCGCTCCGCCCGGGCCGCCGGCCGCGGTGGTTCAGCACCTGCACGGGGCGATGTCGCACACCCGGGGCGCCGCGCTCGCGGTGGCCGAGCCGGATCCGGCGGCCGGCGTGCTGCGCTACAGCGGGCTCGGCAACATCTCCGCGAGCGTGGTCGGCGGGGACGGCCGGCGTCGAGGCCTGGTCTCGCTGCCCGGCATCGCCGGGCACCAGCGTCCGGTGGTGCGGGAGTACGACTACCCCTTCGATGCCGACGCGTTGCTGGTCATGCACAGCGACGGGGTGACCGACCGCTGGCAGCTCGCCGACTACCCCGGGCTCGCCGAGCGGTCGCCGCTGGTGATGGCCGCGACGCTGCTCCGCGACGCGGGCGTCCGCCGCGACGACGCCTGCGTCCTGGTCGCCCGGGCGTGGTCGTGAGCGTCCCGGCGCCGCTGCTGCAGATGGCGCTGCGGGTGGAGCACGACATCTTCCTGGTGCGCCAGCGCGGCCGGGAGGTGGCCGCCGCGGTCGGGCTGGAGCACCAGGACCAGGTCCGGTTGGCCACCGCGCTCAGCGAGGTGGCGCGGGACCTGCTGCGTACCTCCGGTGGGGCCGACGTGACGTTCCACCTGGCCGACGACGCCGATGTCGGTAGGCGCCAGCTGCGGGTGGACCTCGCCCCGGTGACCCCGCTACCCGACGGCCGGTACGAGCCGGAGTCGGCAGCGGTGGCGCGGCTGGTGGACACGTTGGGCGTGGTCACCGGGAAGGGGGATACGGTCGTGATGATGTCCCGACGTGTCCCGGTCGCCGCCCCGACGCTGACGCCGGAGCGTCTCGCCGAGATCCGTACCGAGCTCGCGCGTAGCGCTCCGGGCAGCGCCGTGGACGAACTCGCCGCGCAGAACCAGCAGCTGATCGCCGCGCTGGACGAGGTACGCAGCCAGCGCGACGAGCTGGCGGTGCTGAACGACGAGCTGCAGGAGACCAACCGCGGTGTGATGGCGCTCTACAACCAGCTCACCGAGGAGCTGGAGGAGACCAACCGCGGCGTGGTGGCGCTCTACGCCGAGCTGGACGAGAAGTCGGCCCAGCTGCGCGCGGCGAGCGAGTCGAAGAGCCGGTTCCTGGCCAACGTCAGCCACGAGCTGCGCGCCCCGGTCACCGCGATCATGGGACTGGGCCGGCTGCTGGCCGACTCCGCGTCCGACCCGCTCACCGCCGAACAGGCCCGCCAGGTCGGGCTGATCCGCTCCTCGGCGGCCGACCTGCTCGCGTTGGTCAACGAGCTGCTCGACCTCGCCAAGGCGGAGTCCGGCCGGATCGAGCCGGACTGGACCGAGGTGGACCTGCGACCCGTCTTCGGCCAGCTGCGCGGCACGCTGCGGGCGCTGGCCACCCGGCCGGACGTCGAGCTGGTGGTGGAGGAGCCGCCGATCCCGGCCACGCTGCGCACCGACGAGGTGCTGCTCGGCCAGGTGCTGCGCAACCTGCTGCACAACGGGCTCAAGTTCACCGAGCGTGGCGAGGTGCGGCTGCGAGCCGGACGGCAGGGCGACCGCTGGCTGCTGTCGATCTCCGACACCGGGCCCGGCATCGCCGAGGAGCTGCACGAGCGGATCTTCGAGGAGTTCTACCAGGTGCCGGGCGCGACCCGGGTCGGCGGCACCGGCCTCGGCCTGCCGTACGCCCGGCGGTTGGTGACGCTGCTCGGCGGCACTCTGGAGCTGGCCAGCGAGCCGGGCGGGGGCAGCACCTTCACCATCACCCTGCCCGTGGGCGGAGCGTGACGGTGGAGGGCGGTCCGGCGACCGTACTGGTGGTCGACGACAGTCGCACCAAGCGGTACCTGCTGGTCAGCTGGCTGAGCCGGGCCGGGTTCACGGTGCTCGAGGCGGAGAACGGCGGCGAGGCGCTGGCCCGGGTCGAGGCCCAGCCGATCGACCTGGTGGTGCTCGACGTACGGCTGCCCGACCTGAGCGGCTACGAGGTCTGCGAGCGGATCAAGGCCGCGCACCCGGCGATGGCGGTGATCCACGTGTCCGCGCACGCGGTGGACGTGCTGGACCGCGCGCAGGGCCTGACCCGGGGCGCGGACTCGTACCTGGCGGAGCCGATCGAGCCGGAGGAACTGGTCGCCACCGCACACGCGGTGCTGCGCTACTACCGGGCCCGGCAGCGGGCCGAGTTCCTGGCCGAGCGGCTGCTCGGGCTGGCCGACACCACCGTGGCGGTGCACTCGGCACAGAACTTCACCCGGCTGCTCGAAGAGGCGGCGGCCGGCGCCGCGCAGATCTTCAAGAGCCCGGCCGCGGTGGTGGCGGAGACCTTCGACGGCGACTGCCTGGCCGGGGTGGCCTCCGGACCGGACGCCGAGGCCGTGATCGTCCCGTGGGTCGTGGACGACGCCGGGGTGCCCACCGGGTCGACGGTCCGGGTGCAGGACCCGGCGGGCTGGGACCTGCTCGGGTGGCCGGCCGGGGACACCGTGACGGTGGCCGCCGCCCGGCTGCGCGACGACCGGCCGCCGCTCTACGTCGTGGTGCCCACCAGCACCCAGACCCACCGCACGCCGGTGCTGGTGCAGCTCGCCCAGTCCGTCGCCGCGGCGGTGGAGGCGCAGCGCTCGTTCGACGAGGAGCACCGGATCGCTGTCACCCTCCAGCGCAGCCTGCTGCCCCAGCGGATCCCCGAGGTCAACGGGCTCGACCTGGCCGTCCGCTACGAGCCGGCGAGCGCGCGGACCGAGGTGGGCGGCGACTTCTACGAGCTGGTCATGCTGGACGGGCACCTGCTGCTGGCGATCGGCGACGTGGCGGGCCACTCGCTGCACGCGGCGACCGTGATGGCCGAGCTGCGGCACGCGGTGCGGGCGTACGCGGTGGAGGGGCACCAGCCGGGCGAGATCCTGCACCGGGTCAACGAGCTGATGCGGACGCTGCTGCCGAACGAGCTGGCCACCATCTGCGTGCTGCTGCTGCACCCGCCCACCGGACGGGTCCGGCTGGCCAGCGCCGGCCACCTGCCGCCGCTGCTCGTCGCCGACGGCAAGGTCGAGTTCGTACAGCACCACGCCCCGCTGCTCGGGGTCCGCGCGCAACGTCCGGCCGACCTGGAGTTCGTGCTGCCGGCCGGGGCGACCCTGGTCTTCTACACCGACGGGCTGATCGAGCGCCGGGACGCCACCATCGACGAGGGCCTGGCCGCGCTGGCCGCCTGCGCCGCCGAGGTCGAGGACGACCTGGACCGGTTCTGCCAGCGGCTGCTGGTCCAGCTGGCCCCGTCGGAGATCCAGGACGACGTCGCCGTGGTGGCGCTGCGCCGCCGCTGACCCGGCCTGGCGCTGCCGGCTCGCGTCGCGCGCGCCTCGTCCGCGGTCCGGTCGGCAATCCGGTCGCGGAGCGTCGGTCGCGGATCGGTGGCGGGCTGTGCCGGGCCGGTCAGCTGACCGAGCGGGCGTAGGCGGCGGGGGAGACGCCGGTGACGGCGGTGAACTCGCGGACCAGGTGAGCCTGGTCGCTGTAGCCGAGGTCGGCGGCGAGGGCCGCCCAGTCGAGCGGCCCGCCGGCCGCCTGCTCGATGGCCTCCTGGAGCCGGTAGCGCCGGATCACCCACTTCGGGCTCACCCCGACGTGGTCCAGGAAGAGTCGTTGCAGCCGCCGGGTGGAGACGTCGTGCCGGGCGGCGAAGTCGTCCACCCGCACCAGGCTCCGGTCGGTGCGGATCTCCTCGACCAGCGAGATCACCTCCTCGGTGACCGGGTCCGGTTCGTGCGCCCAGCCGGTGAGCAGGTCGTCCAGGGCGCGGCAGCGCTCGGCGTCCGTACCCGTGCAGCGGCCGGACCCGGCCGGCCCGCCGGCCGCGGCGGGTGGCCAACGATCGGCGAGGTCGGCGAACGGCCAACGCCGGCCGGTGAGTTCGGCGACCGGCCGGCGCCAGAAGGGATGGAAGCCGCCCGGCCGGAACTGCACGCCGCTGACCCGCCCGGTGCCGCGCAGCGTGATCGAGAAGAGTTCCAACCCGACCCCGGCCACCTCGGCCCGCTCGGGCCCGGCCCCGTCCCGCCGGAAGACCACGTTGACCGCGGGGTGCGGCACGACGTGCTGCACGAACGGTTCGGTCAGCTCCCAGTCGATCAACCAGTAGTGCTCGACCAACGGGCGGAGCGCGACGGCGGGCAGGTGCCGGCGGAAGCGGACCTGCCGCAGCAGCCGGGCCGGGTCCAGGATGCCCCGGCTGTCCCGTCGCGGCTGCTGTCGCATTTCTTCAAGACCGCCCTCATACGCTGGTCCTATGGCTACCCAGACTAGACGAGTAGTTCCGAATCCCGGTCAGTGGTCGTAGGCGATCAGTGACCGGGTGACGGGTGCGCCGGTCTTGTTGTTGTGCCAGATGGCGGCAGCCATGGCCAGGAGACGCTGGGCCACCCGCAC
>NZ_QGSW01000235.1:0-10789 GCF_003176715.1 Micromonospora sp. S4605 | reverse complement strand
GTGTCGAACGACGGCCTGGCGCTCGGCGTGGCCGCCGCCTGGGCCAGCGGCTGGGGCGGGCGGGGAGCGGGCGTGCCCTTCAGCGACGCACCGACCAGACCGGCGCCCACCATGGCGAGCAGGACGACGACGGCCGCGCCGGCGGCGCGCCACGGAATCCCGTGACGGCCGCCGGCCCGGGTCGTCATCACGTCACGCGTAGGACGCATCGGTCCGACGGCGACGCAGCAGCACGATGCCACCGAGGGCGGAGGCGCCGATCAGGCTCGCCCCCGCGGCGGCCAGCTCGCGGTCGGTGCCGGTGCCGGCGCCGCCGTCACCGCCGTCGACCCCGCCGCGCGGCAGGACGACCAGCTCGCCCTTGCCGCAGGAACCCTCGAGCTTGTAGCGGCCCGGCTTGGCGTGCCGGTCGACCTTGGCCTCGCCGTAGTAGACGAAGTCACGCTTGTGCTCCCAGCGGTCCTCGCCCTTGCCGTGGTCGTCGTGGTCCTTGCCCTTGTCGTCGTGGTCCTTGCCCTTGTCGTGGTCCTTGCCCTTGTCGTGGTCCTTGCCCTTGTCCTCGTGGTCCTTCCAGTCCGAGCCGTGGTCGCCCCGCCCGGACTCGTCGCCGTAGTCGCCGTGGTCCTTCTTGTCGTGGTCCTTCTTGTCGCCGTCGCGGCCGGACTCCTCGCGGTCCTTCCAGTCGCTGCCGTGCTCCGCGTCCTGGCCGTGCTCGTCGCCCTTCCAGTCCTTGCGGTCCTCCTCGCGGCCGGAGTCGGCGGCGCCGGCGCCCTGGCCGTACTCGTCCCCGTAGCCGTGGTCCTTGCCCTTGTCCTCGTGGTCCTTGCCCTTGTCGTGGTCCTTGCCGTGCTCGTCGCGACGGTCCTCCCCTCCGTCACGCCAGTCACGGTGGTCCTCGCCCCGCCCGTCGACCGGCTTGAGCTTGACCTTGCCGGTGACCTTCGACCACACGAACGCGTGCTTCTGCGGTTCGTCGCAGACCTCGAGGAGCTTGACCTCGTCCCCGGGCTTCACGACGTGCGGCTTGGCGAAGACCTTGCCGTCCTTGTCGTGGTGGCCGCCGTCGGCGTACGCGATCGCCGGCGTGAACACCAGCAGCGAGGCACCCCCGAGGGCGGCGCCCGCGACGACCTTCCCGAGCATCTTCTTAGCCATGACCTGCGTCACTCCATCCCCTGTTGTCCTCGGCTCGGCGACATCCGAGCTACGACCGACGTTAGACCGTTTCACGAGCTATGAGAGGAAACATTCGTGTTTAAGAGTTTGGTAGAGATGCAGGTCATAGGGGTGCTAAGCGACTTTCGTGGCCTCTGCCGCCGCTTGGTGGGCGGCGAGGGGTTGTCGACTCCGGACGCCTTCGGCGTCGTCCGGCGTTGCTCGGGACGACTCGGCGGGATCGTCCGGGTCGCGCGCCCCGCGTGCGGCGGCTTCGATGCCCGGCTCGGCCACTGGGCGCCCGCTCGGCGGTGGCCCGGTGCGTGAAGACATAGAGGCATTGCCATGGAAGCGCTCCCATGCAAGAATCGGCGCACGCGGTTCGGGGAGCCACACCGCGCAGCAGGCAGGAGTCGAGGGCACCGGTCCGCCGGACGACGTCCCGCCCGGGCCGGCCGTCGCCGGCCGCCGTACCACCACCACCGCCCGTCCGGGTCGGGCGCCCCCGAAGAATCCCGTTGGCGCCGGCGGCCGTCCGCGCAGGACGCCCATCGGGCCACCGTGCCGGGCCGTTCGCGGGTCCGGTCTCGCCCAAGGAGATCAGTGGCATGAACGTGTGGAGAAGGATGTCCGGCCCACGCCGGGCCCTCGCGCTCGCCGGCGCGGGCACCCTGGTCGCGGGCGGGCTGGTGACCCTTCCGGTCACCGTCGCCCACGCCGCGACCCAGTGCGCGGTGACGTACACGACCAACGACTGGCCGGGCGGGTTCACCGCCACCGTCAACATCAGGAACATCGGCGACGCGCTCAACGGGTGGACGCTCGGCTTCACCTTCCCCGACGGTGGCCAGCGCGTGCAGCAGGGCTGGTCGGCCCGGTGGGCCCAGTCCGGCCAGAACGTCACCGCACAGAACGAGTCGTACAACGGCTCGCTGGCCAGCGGGGCGACCGTGAGCATCGGCTTCAACGGTGCCTGGAGCGGCAGCAACCCGAAGCCGACCTCGTTCACCCTGAACGGGGTGACCTGCAACGGCGGCACGAACCCGACCACCCCGCCGCCCGGCACCAAGGTGGACAACCCCTACCTGAACGCCCGGGGCTACGTGAACCCGGAGTGGAAGGCCAAGGCCGAGTCCGTCGCCGGCGGCAACCGGGTCTCCAACAACCCCACCGCGGTCTGGCTGGACCGGATCGCCGCCATCAACGGCACGCCGGACAGCAGCTCCAACGGCGCCATGGGGGTACGCGACCACCTGGACGAGGCGCTGCGTCAGGGCGCCAACTACATCCAGTTCGTCATCTACAACCTGCCCGGCCGGGACTGCGCGGCGCTCGCCTCCAACGGTGAGCTCGGCCCGGACGAACTGCCGAAGTACAAGGCCGAGTACATCGACCCGATCGCCGCCATCCAGGGCGACCCGAAGTACGCCAACCTGCGGATCATCAACATCATCGAGATCGACTCACTGCCGAACCTGGTGACCAACACCTCCGGGCAGCCCGGCGGCACCACGATGTGCGACACGGTGAAGGCCAACGGCGCGTACGTCAACGGGGTCGGCTACGCGCTGGCCAAGCTGGGCGCGATCGGCAACGTCTACAACTACATCGACGCCGCGCACCACGGCTGGATCGGCTGGGACAGCAACTTCGGCCCGACCGCCGACATGCTGAAGAGCGCCGCGGTCGCCTCCGGCAGCACGGTGGCCAACGTGCACGGCTTCATCGTGAACACGGCCAACTACTCCGCCCTGCGCGAGCCGTACGTCAAGGTGACCGACACGGTGAACGGGCAGACCGTGCGGCAGTCCACCTGGATCGACTGGAACCAGTACGTCGACGAGCTGTCCTTCGCCCAGGCCTTCCGCAACAAGCTGGTCCAGGTCGGCTTCGACAGCAACATCGGCATGCTGATCGACACCTCCCGCAACGGCTGGGGCGGCTCCGCCCGGCCCACCGGCCCGGGCCCGATGACCAACGTCAACGACTACGTCAACGGTGGCCGGGTGGACCGTCGGATCCACCCCGGCAACTGGTGCAACCAGTCCGGGGCCGGCCTGGGCGAGCGCCCGAAGGCCGCGCCGGAGCCCGGCATCGACGCGTACGTCTGGGTCAAGCCGCCGGGTGAGTCGGACGGCTCCAGCCGGGAGATCCCGAACAACGAGGGCAAGGGCTTCGACCGGATGTGCGACCCGACGTACGGCGGCAACGAGCGCAACGGCAACAACCCCACGGGGGCCCTGCCGGACGCCCCGATCTCCGGTGCCTGGTTCCCCGCGCAGTTCGCTCAGCTCATGCAGAACGCCTACCCGCCGCTCTCCTGAGCCGACGCCCACCGGCCGCTGGCAGTAGGTGAGGCGCTCCAGCGGCAGGTTCCCCCGGGCCGCCGGCCCGACCGCCACCTTCGTCAAGACCGCCGACTGGGCCACCGGCTGGGAGGGCAGATACACCATCACCAACGGGGGCACCGGCACGATCAACGGCTGGCAGGTCGCCTTCACCCTGCCGGCCGGCACCACGCTCGGGTCGTACTGGGACGCCACGGTGAGCAGCGCCGGCCAGCGGCACACCTTCACCAACCGCTCCTGGAACGGCACCATCGCGCCCGGCGCCTCGGTCTCGTTCGGCTTCCTGGCCACCGGCTCCGGCTCCCCCACCGACTGCACGCTGAACGGCGCGCCGTGCGGCGGCGGCACCCCGACCAGCCCGCCGACCACGCCGCCGCCCACCAGCACGCCACCCACCACGCCACCGCCGACGACCACGCCACCGCCGACGACCCCGCCACCGACCACGCCGCCGCCCACCACGCCGCCCGCCGGCGGGCTGCCCAAGCACGCGCTGATCGGCTACCTGCACGCCAGCTTCGCCAACGGCTCCGGCTACCTGCGGATGGCCGACGTGCCGGCCGACTGGGACATCGTCAACCTGGCCTTCGGCGAACCCACCTCGGTGACCTCCGGCGACATCCGCTTCCAGCTCTGCCCGCCGGCCGACTGCCCGGGCGTGGAGAGCGAGGCCGAGTTCGTCGCCGCGATCCGCGCCAAGCAGCAGCAGGGCAAGAAGGTGTTGCTCTCCATCGGCGGGCAGAACGGTCAGGTGCAGCTCACCACCACCGCCGCCCGGGACACCTTCGTCCGGTCCGTCTCGGCGATCATCGACCGGTACGGGCTGAACGGCCTGGACATCGACTTCGAGGGGCACTCGCTCTACCTGAACGCCGGCGACACCGACTTCCGTAACCCCACCACGCCGGTGATCGTCAACCTGATCTCCGCGATCCGCGCGTTGAAGCAGCGGTACGGGGCGAACTTCGTGCTCACCATGGCTCCGGAGACGTTCTTCGTCCAGCTCGGGTACCAGTTCTACGGACCGGGGCCGTGGGGCGGGCAGGACCCGCGCGCCGGGTCGTACCTGCCGGTGATCCATGCGCTGCGCGACGACCTGACCGTGCTGCACGTGCAGGACTACAACTCCGGACCGATCGTCGGGCTGGACAACCAGTACCACACGATGGGCGGGGCCGACTTCCACATCGCGATGACCGACATGCTGCTCGCCGGGTTCCCGGTGGCCGGCAACACCAACGCCGTCTTCCCGCCGCTGCGCGAGGACCAGGTCGCCTTCGGCGCGCCATCCTCGGTCAGCGCCGGCAACGGTTACGTCGCCCCGGCCGGGGTGCAGGCGGCGGTGACCTGCCTGGTACGCGGCCAGAGCTGCGGGTCGTACACCCCGCGCAGCGGCACCAACCCCAACTTCCGCGGCCTGATGACCTGGTCGATCAACTGGGACCGCTACTACAACTGGGAGTTCCGGCTGAACCACGGCCCCTTCCTGAAGGCGCTGCCCTGACCGGCGCCTCCGCCGGGTCACCCGTGGTTGCGGTCCAGCGCCGCGGCGGCGGGCGCGGCGCGGCGCGGCGAATTACGGTGGGCGTGCGGCGCGGTCGCCGGCATGATGTCCGGGACCGAGCTGGAGGTGTGCCGTGCGGATCGAACTCGGCGCCGCCGTCGACGCCCGCGCCGTCGTCCTGGTCGAGGGGGTCAGCGACCGGGCCGCGCTGCTGGCCCTCGCGGCTCGACGCGGTCGCGACCTCGCCGCCGAGGGCGTGCACGTGGTGGTGATGGGCGGCGTCACCAACGTCGGCCACTTCCTCAGCCGGCTCGGCCCACCCGGGCACGACCTGCGGCTGGCCGGTCTCTACGACGAGAACGAGGAGGGCTTCGTCCGGCGGAGCCTGGAGCGGGCCGGCCTCGGCGCCGGCCTGTCCCGGGCGGCCATGGCGGAGCTGGGCTTCCACGCCTGTGTCGCCGACCTGGAGGACGAACTCGTCCGCGCGGTGGGCCCCGCCGGCGTCCGGGAGGTGTTCGCCGCCCAGGGCGAGCTGCGCGCCTTCCAGATCTTCGAGCGCCAGCCGGCGCAGCAGGGTCGCCCGGTCACCGCGCAGTTGCGCCGGTTCCTCGGCACCCGGTCCGGCCGCAAGGAGGCGTACGGGCGGCTGCTGGTCGAGGCACTGGAGCCGGACCGGGTGCCCCGGTCACTGGACGCGGTGCTCGCGCACGTCTGACCCGCCGCGCCACTCGGGCGCCAGCACCGACCACACCTCGATGTCGATGCGCCGCCCGGCCGGGCCAGGGTAGACCTGCCGCAGCGTTCCGTCGTGCTGCATGCCGAGCCGGCGGGCGACCGCGATGCTGCGCGCGTTCTCGGCGTTGGTCCGCCACTCCACCCGCTGGATGCCCCGCTCCCGCACCGCCCAGTCGACGATCCGGGTGACCGCCCGGCTGATCAGGCCGCGCCCCTCGGCGCCCGGTTCCAGCCAGCAGCCCGCCTCGGCCACCCCGACCGGCACGTCGAACGAGACGAACATGACCCCGCCGACCAGAGTGCCGGCCTGCCAGATGCCCCAGATGCCGCCGGCGTCGCGCGCCCAGCGGTCGGCGTAGCGCTGCAGGACGGCACGGGCCGAGGGCAGGTCGGTGGCCACGAAGGACGGCGACACCCAGGGCGCGATGTGCTCCCGGGCCCGGTCCAGGTGGGCCAGGAACTCCTCGGCCAGCCACGGGTCGAGCGGACGCAGCTCGGCGTCCTCGGTGAGGGGCAGGGCGAACACGGAACCTCCGTCGCGTGCGGGACAGGTCGCCCCTGATCTTGCCGCCGGCCGGAGCCGGCCGCTTGAGCGCCCCCGGCGGAACCGGACAGCGGGGAGCTTCCGGGTGTATACATTCGGCGTATACGCGGTGTGTATAGTCCCCCGCATGTCGATCGGACAGACCTTCCTCGGCCTCCTGGAGGCCACCCCCCGGCACGGCTACGACATCAAACGCCTCTACGACGAGCGCTTCGGCCACGCCCGCCCGCTCGCCTACGGCCAGGTCTACGCCACCCTGTCCCGGCTGCTGCGCAGCGGCCTGGTCGAGGTCGATTCCGTCGAGCCGGGCGAGGGCCCGGAGCGCAAGCGGTACGCGATCACCGACGCTGGCGTCACCGACGTGGCCGGCTGGCTGGCCCGCGCCGAGAAGCCCGAGCCCTACCTGCAGAGCACCCTGTACACCAAGGTGGTGCTCGCCCTGCTCACCGGCCGCAGCGCCGCCGACCTGCTCGACGTGCAGCGCGCCGAGCACCTGCGGATGATGCGCGAGCTGACCCGCCGCAAACGCGATGGCGACCTCGCCGAGCAGCTGATCTGCGACCACGCCCTGTTCCATCTGGAGGCCGACCTGCGTTGGCTGGAGCTGACCGCGGCCCGCCTCGACGAGCTGGCCAAGGCGGTGCGGGCATGACCGCCCCGCTGCTGGTCGCCGAGGACCTGCACCGCTGTTTCGGGCCGACCCGGGCCCTGGCCGGCGCCAGCCTGCGGGTCGACCGGGGTGAGGTGGTCGCCGTGATGGGCTCGTCCGGCTCCGGGAAGTCCACCCTGCTGCACTGCCTGGCCGGCATCGTCCGGCCGGACTCCGGCCGGGTGCTCTTCGCCGGGCGCGACCTGGGCGCCCTGACCGACACCGAGCGCAGCGCGCTGCGCCGCGCGGCGTTCGGCTTCGTGTTCCAGTTCGGCCAGCTGGTGCCGGAGTTGACCTGCCTGGAGAACGTGGCGCTGCCGCTGCGGCTGGACCGCGTCGGCCGGCGGGAGGCCGAGCGCCGGGCGGCCGAGTGGCTGGACCGGCTGGAGGTCGCCGAGGTGGCCGGCAAGCGGCCCGGCGAGGTCTCGGGCGGGCAGGGTCAGCGGGTGGCGGTGGCCCGTGCGCTGGTGACCCGGCCACAGGTGGTCTTCGCCGACGAGCCGACCGGGGCGCTGGACTCACTCAACGGCGAACGGGTGATGCGGCTGCTGACCGGGGCCGCCCGGGAGACCGGCGCCGCGGTGGTGCTGGTGACGCACGAGGCCCGGGTGGCCGCGTACTCCGACCGGGAGGTGGTGGTGCGCGACGGCCGTACCCGCGACCTGGAGATCGCGGCGTGACCCGGCTGCGTGCCGGCGCGGCCGACCTCGCGATGGGCGCCCGGATGGCCTTCACCGGTGGCCGGGACGGCTGGCTGCGCGCGCTGCTGACCGCGCTCGGCGTCGGCATCGGCGTGGCGATGCTGCTGCTCGCCGCCGCCGTGCCGCACGCCTTGGACGCCCGGGAGGCCCGCGGCGACGCCCGCGACGACCTGCGGCTGGGCGCACAGCTCCCGGCCGCCGCGAACACCCTGCTGATCCGGGCGACCGACACCGCCTTCCGCGACCGGCCGATCCGGGGCCGGGTGCTGCGTCCCGAGGGTCCGGCCGCGCCGGTGCCGCCGGGGGTGGCCACGCTGCCCGGTCCGGGCGAGGTGGTGGTCTCCCCCGCGCTGCGCGACCTGCTCGACTCACCCGACGGCGCGCTGCTCGCCCCGCGCCTGGGCGGCGCCCGGGTCACCGGCACCATCGGCGCTCAGGGCCTGGCCGGGCCGAACGAGCTGGCCTACTACCTGGGCAGCGACACGCTCTCGACCGACGAGGGCGCGACCCGGCTGGACGCGTTCGGCGGCGGGCTGCCGGGCGAGGGGTTCGGGCCGGTGCTGATGCTGCTCGTGGTGGTCATCTTCGTCGTACTGCTGCTGCCCATCGCGGTCTTCCTCGGCGCGGCCGTGCGGTTCGGCGGCGAACGCCGGGACCGGCGGCTGGCCGCGCTGCGGCTGGTCGGCGCGGACGCCGGCATGATCCGCCGGATCGCCGCCGGCGAGGCCGCCGCCGCCGCGCTGCTCGGCGTCGCGGTCGGTGGGCTGTTCTTCCTCGCCGGGCGCCAGCTGGTGCCGCTGGTCACGCTGCTGGATCTGAGCGTGTACGCGGCCGACGTGCGCCCGCCGCTGCCGCTGGTCGTCGGGGTCGCCCTGGCGGTGCCCGCGCTGGCAGTGCTGGTGGCCATGGTGGCGCTGCGCGCCGTGGTGGTCGAACCGCTCGGGGTGACCCGCCGGGCCACCCCGGTCCGCCGCCGGCTGGTGTGGCGGCTGCTGCTGCCCGCCGCCGGGCTGGGGCTGCTGCTGGCCGCCACGGCCGGCGTCGCCCCGGCCGGCACCGAGAACCAGACAGCGGCCGGCGCGGTGCTGCTGCTGGTCGGCACGGTCACCCTGCTGCCCTGGCTCACCGACCTGGTGGTACGCCGGCTGCGCGGCGGCCCGGTGCCGTGGCAACTGGCGGTACGCCGGCTCCAGCTCGACAGCGCCGCCTCGGCGCGGCTGGTGAACGGCATCGCGGTCGCCGTCGCCGGCACCATCGGACTGCAGATGCTCTTCGCCGGCGTGGCCGACCAGTTCACCCACTCGACCGGGCAGGACCCGTCCCGTGCCCAGGTGCTGGTGCAGTTCCCGGCCCGAGCCGACGTCACCGCCGCGGTGGACCGGCTGGCCACCGCGCCCGGCGTCAGCGCCAGCAACGCCACCCTGGTCACCGGGCTCACCGCCGGGCACGACTACGCCGACCTGCGGATCGGCGACTGTGCCACGCTGGCCGAGTTCGCCCGGCTGGACCGCTGCGCCGACGGCGACGTGTTCCTGGTCCGGGATCCGGCAGCCGAGGGCCGGCCGGCCATCCGGCCCGGAGCCGCCGTGGCGGTGGGCGACGGCGGCAGCTGGCAGGTGCCCGGGACCGCCCGGGAGGTTCCCGGCCGGCCGGACCCGGTCGGCCGTCAGGAGTCGGCCGTGCTGGCCACCCCGGCAGCGGTCGGGGCGGCCCGGCTGGGCCCGCTGCGCTCCGACGCGTACCTGCGGCTCGACCCCGGACGGCCGGACGCGATCGAGCACGTCCGCAACGCGGCCGCCGGCGGCGACCTGTTCGCCAGCGTCCTCACGCTGACCGGCACCACCCGGGCCACCAAGTTCGTCAACATCCAGCGCGGCCTCTACGTCGGCGCGGTGGTCACCCTGCTGCTGATCGCCGCCAGCATGCTCGTCGGCATCCTGGAGCAGCTGCGCGAACGGCGCCGGCTGCTGGCCATGCTGGTCGCGGTCGGCACCCGGCCGGGCACGCTGAGCTGGTCGGTGCTCTGGCAGACCGCGGTGCCGGTGCTGATCGGGCTGGCCCTGGCGGTGGTCTTCGGGCTGGGGCTCGGCGTGGTGCTGCTGCGCATGGTGCAGGCCCCGGTGGTGATCGCCTGGCCGGTGGTCGGCCTCTGCACCGCCCTCGGCGCGGCGGTGGTGCTGCTGGTCACCGGGCTCAGCCTGCCCGTGCTGCGGCGGCTCACCCGCCCGGACGGCATCCGGACCGAGTGAGCTCGACCCCGGCCGGCGCTCCCCCGCCGGCCGGGGCGGTCCGGCCGCCCGGCCCCGGCGCGGCCGTCAGGGCCGGTCAGGCCGGCGGCGCGGAGCCGGCGCGGCCGCCTCGGCCAGCAGCTCGGCCAGGTGTACGGCCCGCACGGCCGACCGGCGCCGGCGCAGCCCGGTACGCAGCTGACGCAGGCAGCCGGGGTTCACCGCCACCACCAGGTCCACCCCGGCGGCTTCGATCTCGTCGAGCTTGCCGTCCAGGATCCGCCGGGAGTCCTTCGGCCGCAGCAGCGAGTACGTGCCGGCGGCGCCACAGCAGGTGGCCGCCGAGGGCAGCTCCACGTAGTCGGCGACCTGCCGGAGCAGCGCCCGGGGCTCGGCGAAGACCCCCAGGCCGTTGCGCAGGTGGCAGGAGTCCTGCAGGGTGACCCGGGCCCGCCGGCCGGCCACCCGCAGCTCGACCCCGGGCAGGCGGCCCGCCAGCCAGGTGGACAGCTCCCGCACCCGCTGCGGCCCGAGCACCGAGGCCAGGTGTGCGGCGCAGCCGCCGGAGGTGGTCACGATGGTGCCCGGCAGCTCCTCGCCGAGCCGCCGGGCCAACCGTTCGCCGCCGGCCAGGTCGCCGT
Source organism: Micromonospora sp. S4605 (assembly GCF_003176715.1). Taxonomy (NCBI): domain Bacteria; kingdom Bacillati; phylum Actinomycetota; class Actinomycetes; order Micromonosporales; family Micromonosporaceae; genus Micromonospora; species Micromonospora sp. S4605. Next base: position 284 of record NZ_QGSW01000235.1, on the reverse strand, counting down.
TGTGCGCGTGCAGCGCCCCGCAGCAGCCCTGCGCCGTCGGTACGGCCAGTGTCGGGTCGAGGGACCGGGCCGCCCGGCTGACCTCCGGGTAGAGCCCCCGCTCGAAGCAGCCCAGCATGAGTTGCCCGGTCGGCTGCCCGCCCCCGGCCGGCCCGGGTGCGGCCGCCGGGGTGCTTCCGCTCGCCCCCGCGGCGGACTGCGGGGCGCTGCCCGGTGCGGCGGCCATCGGCCCAGCGGTGGCCGGTGCGGAGGCCATCGGCCCAGCGGTGGCCGGTGCGGCGGGG
>NZ_QGSW01000233.1:0-47498 GCF_003176715.1 Micromonospora sp. S4605 | reverse complement strand
CCGCCCACGCCGCCCCCACCTGCGTCCCCGCGACGGCCAGCGCCGACTGCGTGGCCAGCCGGCTGATCCTGACGCTCGACAACCGCAGCACGACAGCACAGACCTACACCGTCACCTGGCCCGGACGTCCCGGCTCGCCGTGGACCCGGACAGTGGCCGCCGGCGGCAGCACCCAGCTGTACTGGACCCTGGCGGCCGGTACCGCGTACACGCTGCGGACCACCACCCCGACCGGGTTGGACGACACCGCCGCCGGCATCTTCCACTGCGGCACCGGCATGTCCGCGCTGACCAGCTTCGACTGCACGGCCAGCCGGCTCCAGCTCGTGCTGGAGAACCGCACCACGACCGCACGGGACTTCACCGTCACCTGGCCCGGGCGCACCGGTTCACCGTGGACCCGCACCGTCGCCGCCGGCGGGAACCTCCTGCACTACTGGACGGTCCCCGCCGGCACCCCGTACACCCTGCGGGTCACCGCCCTGGGCTTCGACACCACCCAACGGGGCGTCGCCGCCTGCGGCCTGGCCGCCGGCGCCCCGCAGATGACCACGACCACCCTGCTGACCACGCAGACCGTCATCCGCAACCTCAACGGCGCCAACGGCCGCTACGACGGCACGGCGGCCTCGGTCCGCATCCCGGGCCTGGCGGTCACCAACAACGGCACCGTCGTCGCCGTCGCCGACGCCCGGGTCGACGGCTCGTACGACCTGGGCGGCGGCACCAACAACATCCAGCTCGCCATGACCCGCAGCACCGACGGCGGCCGTACCTTCGAGCAGCCGCGCGTCATCCACGCCCCCGCCACCACCCGCGAGGGAGCCGGCGACCCCAGCCTGCTGGTGGACCGCGACACCGGCGTCGTCTACTGCTTCTTCACCTACTCCCCCAGGCCGGGCATCAGCTTCTGGTCCGGCGGCTCCGGCGTCAACACCGCCGACGACCCGAACAGCCTGCATCTGCGCTACATCACCAGCCGGGACGACGGCGCCACCTGGAGCGCGCCGGTGGAGCTGAACCCGGTGCTCAAGGACCCGGCGTGGCAGCAGGTGTTCTTCTCCTCCGGCCACGGCATCCAGACCAGCACCGGGCGGCTGGTCCAGCCGATCGTCTACCGGGACGCCGCCGGCACCAGCCACGCCGGCAACGTCTACAGCGACGACCACGGTGCCACCTGGCGGCGCGGCGGGTCCGCCGGCGCGAACATCAACGAGAGCAAGGCGATCGAGCGCGGCAGCGGAGCCGTCGTGCAGAACATGCGCCACAACTCGACCCGCAGCCGGTTCTACGCCACGTCCACCGACGCGGGCGCGACGTTCGGCCCGGCCACGGCCAGCGCCGCGCTCACCGATCCGCTGTGCAACGCCGACGAGCTGTCCTACCTGCGACCGTCGGACGTGGGCGCGAACGGGGCGCCGGTACGCACCCGTACCGCGCTGTTCAGCAACAACGCGCACCCGACCGCGCGCAACGACCTCACCGTCCGGCTGTCCACCGACGACGGTGCCAGCTGGCCGGCCCGGGCGCTGCTCAAGCCGGGCGGCGCCGGCTACTCGACGATGGCCGTGCTGTCCGACGGGACGATCGGCAACCTGTACGAGGTCGGCAACACCGGCGGCATCCACTTCGCCCGCTTCAGCCTCGACTGGGTCAAGGGGGCCTGACCGCGGTCGCCCGCCGGGCCCGAGGTGGAGGATGCGGTGCGGGCCGTGGTGCTCGGGCCGGACAGCGACCACCCGGGTCGAGCCCGGCGACGGTGGATGCGGGGCGCCGCCCGCCCCGCATCCACCCGCCGCCGTCAGCCGATCGGCGTCACCGGCACGTCCCGGCGCACGGTGCCGTACGGCGCGTCGAGTCGGAGCTGCGCGGTGCCGGGGAAGTGACCGGCGGCGTCGACCGCGAGGTCCCAGGCGCCCAGCGGCACCCGCAGCGTGAACGTGCCGGTGGCGTCGGTGACGACCTCCTCCTCGACCTCCTCCAGCCGCAGGAACTCCACCGTCGCCCCGGCCAGCGGCGCCCCGGTGGTCGCGTCGGTGACGACACCGGTGACGGTGCCCGGCGGCAGGAACCGCACCGACTGCCCGGAACGCAGCCGCTCGTCGTGGTAGCTGTACTCCTGCGCGTGGAAGGAGTCGGCGTCCTCGATGCCGACGGTCGCACCGTCGCCGCGTCCGGCAGCGGTGTCGGGCAGCAGCCGGTGCTGCACGTCGATGCGGCCGTTCTCGTGCAGCACCGCGTCGACGCTGATCCGCTCGCCGTCGAGCAGCATGTCCTGCCAGGAGACCATGAACCGGCGGTTCGGCGCGGTGCCGGCAGTGCCGTGGGTCACCCGGGACGACGCGTCCATGGCGAGGGCGTCCCAGAACGCGTACACCGCGGCATCCGGGCTGGACGTGCTGGGCAGGAAATTGTTGGAGCCGCTCTGGTGGTCCGACGGCTCGAACGTCAGGTAGCCGTAGCGGGACACGTACGCGGTCCGGTACGGCTGGCCGTACAGCCGGAACTCGAACGGCAGCGCGACAGCGGTCGGCGGCCCGTACTCGCTGGTCGTCACCGTCGTGCCGGCGACGCTCGGCTCCACCGAGCCCAGCACGCACTGGTAGCCGAACCCGTCCGCGCCGTCCACCACGCCCATCGGGGCGATCACCGTGACGTCGTTGACGGCGTCGCCGCCGATGATCGTCGGCAGGTAGAGCCGCCCGTCGCGCTGGCAGCCGGGGACGCTGGCGTAGACGTAGGTGGCCACGTCGGACTCGGGGACCTTGGTGAACCGGTACGCCCCGTCCGCGCCGGTGGTCATCCGCACGATCGGCAGCTCGCTGTGCGAGAGCCACACGTCCGCCCCCCGCACCGGTTGACCGAGCGAGTCCCGGATCACGCCGCTCACCGTGCGCTCGTTGAGCGACAGCCGCACGTCGTGGCGCACCCGCGCGCCGCTGGTGTCCAGCACCACGGTGGACCGGTGGATCCCGAACGTGACCAGCGAGACGTCAACGGTGTAGGTGCCCAGCGGCAGGTGCAGCACGTACGTGCCGTCGGCCGCGGCGGTGGTGGTCACCGCTGGCGCGTCACCGGTGACCGCCGAGATCAGCGCGTTGGCGGCCGGTGACCCGTCGGGCTTGGTGACCGTGCCGTACAGCGAACCGGCCGCCCGGAACGTGATCGCGCTGTGCGGGCGCAGCGCCGCCACGTCGCGGGAGTACTCCAACCCGACCGTGCCGGTCTGGTTCTCCACGCCCACGCTCGCGCCCGCGCCGCGGGCCACGGCGGCGGAGGTCAGGTCGCCGTAGTGCACGGTGACCGCGCCGGTCTCCGACAGTTCGGCCGCGAAGGTGACCCGCTGCGTCTCGTCCTCCCAGAAGGTCACGTTGCGCCACTCGACCACGAACCGCCGGTCCGGCGCGGTGCCGTAGCTGGCGGTGCGCACCGTGGCCTGGGCGTCGACGACCAGGTCGTCCCAGAACGCGAAGACCGACGCGTTCGGCGTGGACGGGTTGGGCACCTCGCGGTTGATGGAGTTGTCAGCGGCCCGGTCGAAGCTGAGGAACCCGTTGGTGGCCACCCACATGGTGGTGTGGTTGCGGCCGTAGAACGGCACCGGGAACGGCAGGTTCACCTGCGCCGACTCGTCGTCACCGGTGAGCGCCAGCGCGGTGGTGCCGGTCGGGAACGGCGCGGTGGTGCCGTTGCACTGGTAGCCGGAGCTGTCCACCTGGGCCGGCGGGTACAGGTCGACCGTCTCCGGCCCGTCGACCGTCACCTGCCGGCTGCCCGCGCTGAGGCAGCGGCCCGCGCCGAACGTGAGGGTGTACCCGCCGACCGGCACGTTGTCGATCCGGTACGCCCCGTCGGGCCCGGTGACGACCGGGGGCAGCGGCGTGGCCAGCAGCTTCACCGAGATGCCGGCCGCACCCACGCCGCCCGGGTCGCGGACCACCCCGCTGACCGCGTGCCGGGCCAGCGCGACCAGGGTCAGGTCGGCGGTGGCGGTGCTGTCGGCGGTCACGGTCACCGAGGTGGCGCCGTCACTGAACCCGAACGCCTTCACCGCCACCGTGTAGCCGCCGGGCGGAACGCTGACGCTGTACCGGCCGGTGGCGTCGGTGGTGGCCACCCGCTCGGTGCGGTTGGGCCCGTTGAGCCGCACCGACGCGCCGGCGACCGGCCCGTCGGACCCCCGCACGACGCCGGTGAGCGTGCCGCGGGGGCCGCGGGGCGCGGCGGCGACCGCGGCGTGCACGTCGAGGCGGCCCTTGCCCCACACCGGGTTGTCGGCCGCGGTGCCGCCGCACTGCGCGTCGGCGACGTCGACCGCGCCGCCGTCGAGCAGGGCCCGGGTCGCCGGGATGTCGCCGATCAGTTCGGGGGCCGCCGACCACAGCAGTGCGACCGCCCCGGAGACGTGCGGCGCCGCCATCGAGGTGCCGTTGTACGCCTCGTACCGTCCGCCCGGCAACGAGGAGACCACCGCGACGCCGGGCGCCGCGATGTCGGGCTTGATCTCCGCGGCGGCCGTGCCCCGGCTGGAGAAGTCGGCGATGGCGCCCTCGGCGTCGAATGCCGCCACCGCGTACGCCTGGGGGTAATCGGCGGGTGATCCGACGGTGTCGCAGTCGGGGCCGCTGTTGCCCGCCGAGAAGACCGGCATGATGCCGACCTCGATCCACCGGCTGACCACCTGGCTGTAGAACGGGTCGCTGTTCGGCGACCCCCACGAGTTGTTGACGATGTGCGGGGCGAGGTCGGGACGGCTGGTGAAGGTGTCGTCGAACGGTGCCATCACCCACTCGCCGGCCAGCAGCAGGGCCAGTTCGGTGCAGCCGCTGCCGACGCAGCCGCGGGCGGCCACCCACCGCGCGCCGGGCGCGACGCCGATCTGGGTGCCGTCGCCGTCGTCGCCGACCATCGTGCCCATCGTGTGGGTGCCGTGGCCGTTGGTGTCGCAGGGCGCGGTGCGGCACTGCCCGTACGGGTCGTACCAGTTGAACCGGTGGTCGAACACGCCGTCGCCGACGTTGCCCCGGTACTGGCGGACCAGCGCGGGGTGGTCGAACTGCACCCCGCTGTCGATGCTGGCGACCACGATGCCCTCACCGCGCACGCCGTACCGCGACCACACCTGCGGTGCCTGGATGCGGTCGATGTTCCACTCGACCGCCGCGGCCGCCGCGGCCCGCTGCACCGGGGTCGGCTCGGGCAGCTGGAAGGTGCGCATGGTGCGTACGGTGCGCACCTCGGGCCGGCGGGCCAGTTCGGCGGCGAGCTTCGCGTCGGCGTCCTCGACGTGGACCGCGTTGACGATCCAGAACGGGTGGTGGCCCACCCGGCGCTGGGTGAGCAGCTGCCGGATGCCGCGCTGGCTGCGTTCGGCGAGCGCGGACAGGGTCCGCTGACCGTAGGCGGTGCGCTGGGCGTGGGTACGCAGCTCGCGGGCCGGGCGCAGGTCGGCGCGCTCGGCCAGCTCGACGATCAGGTCGGCGGTGCGCCCGCCGGCCAGCGCCTGGCGCGCCGCGGGCTGGAGCTTGTCGGCCGGGGCACCGGCCACGGGGGCGGGAGCGGTGAGCAGCGCGGCGGCCAGCACGCCGGCCACTGCGGCGGCGAGCCGCCGCACGGCGCGGGACCGTGGGGCGGGAAGGGATGGATGCATGGAGGTCCTCGTCTGGGCGTGCGGTGGTGGCGGGCGCGGGTGCGCCCGCCACCACCGGAGAAGGAATCAGCCGACGTGCGTGTCGAGGTACGACAGCGCCTGGTTGGCGGTCAGCCCGGACAGCGCCGGGAAGTTCGCCTTGCCGAGTTCGGTCTCGATGACCGACGCCAGTTCGCCGCCACCGGCCGCCCGGTCGGCGGCCGCGTAGTCGCGCAGCAGCGTCTCCAGCTCGGTGAGCATCGCCGCCGTCACCACGGTGCCGTCACCGTCCGGGGTGCCGACGGTCTGCAGCACAGGTTGCAGCGTCTGCATCGCGTGGGCGGTGCGCCGGCGCAGGTCGTCGTCGGCGGTCATCAGCGCGATCGCCCGGTCGCCGCCGTCGGCGTAGATGACCTCGTAGTGCCGCAGGGCCGGGGTGCGCCCGTCGGCGAACAGGTCCCGCACGTGCAGCAGCGCGCCGAGCACCGCGTCCACGCCCGGGCCCTGCGGTTCCAGGCCCTCCGGGCCCACCCCGGTCAGCGAGGTGTCGGCGATGCACAGGCAGTCCTGCCGATCCTGCTCGTACACGCCGTCGACACCGACCGCGGTCCACGCGGCGGCCGCCTCCTTGGCCTCGGTCGAGCCCTTGCCGTACAGCTTGTTGGCCGACTCGATGAAGCCGACCCGGGAGTCGGTGAACCGGGCCCGCGGGGCCAGGTAGGTGGTCAGGGTGCGGTAGGCGATCCGGGCCGCCTTCTCGATGCCGATCTTCTGCGACAGTAGGTAGAACGCCTTGTTCTGGATGCCCGAGTTGGTGTGCACGCCACCCATGTCCAGGCAGCTGCGCTCGAAGTCGCGGTAGTGGCCGGGATCGCCGTAGGCCGGCGGGTCGGCCATGCTGCGCAGCGCGCCGCCGGGAATGCCGGTGCCGACCAGCCAGTCGTTGCTGCCGGTGGCGAACTTCTCCACCGCCTCGGCGAAGATGTCGGAGAAGCTCTCGTTGAGCGCCCCGGACTGGTACATGTACCACAGGTCGGCCGTCTCGAAGGTGACCCCGTGGGTCAACTCGTGCGCCACCACGTCCAGCTTGGTCATCTCCTCGCCGAACACCATGGTGTCGATGACGTCCGGGATGAACATCGCGTTGCGCATCGGTCGGTCCGGGTTCTGCCGCACCCGCACCAGCGCCCGCAGCTGGCCACCCTCGTCGTCGAAGCTGTCCCGGCCGAAGGTCTGGTGGTAGTAGTCGTAGGTGTGGCCGAGGTTGTCGTACGCCTCGTCCACGTCCTGGATGCCGCTCGGTCCGTCGCCCTCCGCCCGCTTCGGGGACACCGGCACCTTGTCGTCGGAGAGCTTGTTCAGGTCGTAGATGCGCCGGTTCTTGGCGTGCGCTGTGCGCGGCAGCGCGTACACCAGCCGGCCGGTCGCCGCGTCGACGAAGTACGACGTCGACACGCCCTGCCGGACGTCGGTGAGCCAGACGTGCCAGGCCAGCACGGTCGGCGTACGCCGGCCCGGATCCGCCCCGGCGGGCAGGAGGTACAGCTTCGCCGGCTCCACCAACGACCCGTCGGGCAGGGCGCGGCGGGCGTTCGCCGTCGCGGTCTCCGCGCTGACCGCGGCGCTGACCCGGTCCACGATCAGGTCCGGCTCCAGCGAGTTGGTCAGGAACTCCACCGTGCGGCCGGTGGCGTCCAGGTGCACGCCGACCCGGGAGCCGTAGACCGGCACCCCGCCCACGTGCTGCTCGAACCACACGTGCCGCTCGCCGGTCCGCTCGCGCTGCTCGCGCAGCGGCCGTAGCTGGGCGCTCGCGTCGGCCACCCCGAACAGACCCGAGTTGCGCCGCAGCCAGCCCGGCACGTCCCCGCCGAGGCGGCTGGACAGGCTCAGCATCGACGGTGTCCCGCGCCACGGCTCGAACGCGGCGAGCGGTGCCTGGCCCTGCTCGGCGGTGACCCGCGCGAGTGCGGCGGCCACTCCGGCCCGCCGGTAGCCGTTGGGCGCGGGCGTCGGGTCGCCCACGAACGGCACCACCCGCTCGGCCGGCGGTCCCGCGGGCTGCGCCGCGGCCGGCTGCCCGACCACCACGCCCGCCGCCACCAGCACCAGGGCGAGCACCCCGGCCCGGGCCGGGGTGGCCAGCGCCCGCGTCCCGCGCCGGGGCAGCGCGGCCGCGACCAGCTGGGCCGTTCCGGCCCAGGCCAGGGCGGCCAGCCCGGCGAGCCAGGCCGGCGAGGCGAGGTGCACCAGCGGATCCGTCGCGGTGGCCGCGCCCGCGGCCGACAGGCCCGCGATCAGGGTCGCGTAGCCGCCGGCGGCCAGCGCGGCCGCACCGGGCGACCGCGGGCGGCGGCGGGCCCGCCAGGCCAGCACCACCGCCGCGGCCAGCGGGCCGGCCACCAGCAGGGCCAGCTGGGAGCCGCTCAGCAGCATGGCGACCGGATACAACCGGCCGCCGGTGGCGCCGATGCTCCAGTCCAGCGGCGCGCCGGTGCTCGCGGCGACCGCGGCGGCCAGGCCGGTCAGGTCGCCGGCCAGGTAGGCGCCCACCGGCCCGGCCGCGCCGCCGGCCAGCGACCGCAGCACCAGCCAGCAGACGGCGACTGTCACCGCCGTGGCGAGCAGGGCGTCGCCGCCGGCGACCAGCCACGGTCGCAGGCGGCGTACGAGTACAGGCACGATGAACCTCCCAGTGGACGCGATGGGCGGGTGATGCAGCTGCCCGAACGGATCGATCGTCGTGAGATCCGATCGCGCGAAGGATCATCCCGGCCGGTTGCAGAAAGCCTGCAGACGGCTTGCCGCGCGGCGGCCATAATGGACGGCCGGAGGTGACCAGGTGGAGTTCCGGGTCCTCGGTGCGGTCGAGGCGTACGCCGCCGGCGCGTCGATCGATCTCGGCTCCCGCCAGCAGCGCCTGGTGCTCGGACTGCTCCTGCTGGAGCCCGGCCGCCCGGTGACGGTGGACCGGCTCGTCGAGCTCCTCTGGGGGTCCGATCCGCCGGCTTCCGCCCGGGGCACGCTCCAGGCGCTCGTCTCCCGGCTGCGCGCCTGCCTGCGCCGCGCCCGCGACGCGACCGGCGCCGACCCTTCGGACAGCTGCGAGATCCTGCGCACTGGCGGCGGGTACCTGCTCCGGGTGGATCCGGGCGCGGTCGACGTGCACCGCTTCACCGAGCTGGTCACCCGGGCGCGGCAGGCCGACGACGCGCCCGCGGTCGAGCTGTTCGACCTGGCGCTCCAGCTGTGGCGGGGCGACCCGCTGGCCGACGTGGCGCCGACGGACGTGCGGGACCGGCTCTGCGCCGGCCTGCGCGAGGTGATGTGGACGGCGGTGGAGGACCGGCTGGAGGCACGGATCCGGCTGGGCCGGTCCCGGGAGGCGCTGGACGAGCTGACCAAGCTGGTCGCCGAGCATCCCGTCCGGCAGCGGCTGGCCGGTCAGCTCATGCTGGTGCTGCACCGCGAGGGGCGCACCGACGAGGCCCTGCGGACCTACCGCGACCTGCGGGCCCGGCTGGTCGCCGAGTTTGGCCTCGACCCCTCACCGGAACTGCGGCAGCTGGAAGCCGCGATCCTGCGGGCCGACCGCACGCTGGAGGTCGCACCGGGCCGGCCGACCGGTCGCCGCGCCGATCCACCCGTACGCCCGGCCGAGCTGCCGCCCGCCCACGGCGTGTTCGTCGGCCGGCGCGCCGAACTCGCCACCCTCGACGGCCAGCTCGACGCCGTCCGGTGCGGTGCCGGAGCCGGCATCGTCGTCATCGACGGCATGGGCGGGATCGGCAAGACCGCCCTCGCCCTGCACTGGGGCCACCTGCGCCGACGCGACTTCCCGGACGGCCAGGTCTACCTGGACCTGCGCGGGTTCAGCCCCGGTGACACCCCGATGCGGCCGGCGGAGGCGCTGCCCCGGCTGCTGCTCTCGCTCGGCGTGCCGGCGGCGGAGATTCCGCCCACGGTCGACGCCCAGAGTGGGCGGATGCGCAGCCTGACCGACGGCCGGCGGCTGCTGCTCGTGCTGGACAACGCCTACGACGCCAGCCAGGTCCGACCGCTGCTGCCGGGGAACCTGGCCGGTCTGGTCGTGGTGACCAGCCGCCGCCGGCTGACCGGGCTCGTGGTACGCGAGCAGGCGGTGCCGCTCAGCCTGGCGCCGCTGCGCCCGGCCGAGTCGGTGGACCTGGTCGCCGGGTGCCTGCACCGGTCCCGACCCGACGAGCGGGCGGCGCTGGCCGACTACTGCGGGCACGTGCCGCTGGCGATCCGGATCGTCGCCGCCCGCGCACTGGAGCTGCCGGACCGGCCGCTCGGCGATCTGCTGGGGGAGCTGCGACGGGGACGCCGGCTCGACGCCTTCGCCGGGCCGGACGGTCCGGACGTCAACCTCCGTACCGTCTTCTCCTGGTCGTACCGCTGCCTGTCACCGCCGGCCGCCGAGCTGTTCTGGCGGCTGGCCCTGCACCCCGGCGAGAGCGTCGGCGTCCACGCCGCGGCGGCGCTCGCCGGGCTCGACGTGCCTCGGGTCCGGGAGTTGGCCGCCGAGCTGCACCGGGCCAGCCTCCTGCAGCTGCCGGCTTCGGACCGCTACCAGTTCCACGACCTGGTGGGCGCGTACGCCAGGGAGCTGGCCGAGGCGCCGCAGAACGCGGCCCACCGGCGGCTGGCGTTCGACCGGCTGCTGGACTGGTACCTGCGCACGGTCGACGCGGCGGGCCGGGTGCTGCAGCCGCACCGGCCGCACTTCGCGCCGCCCGCGCCGGCCCTGGTCGAGCCGGTCCGCGTCGACACCTACCAGACGGCGTTGAGCTGGTGCGAGAGCGAACGGACGAACCTGCTCCCGGTGGTCCGCGCGGCGGCGTCCGGCGGGGCGTCCGGGCACGCCTGGCGGATCGCGCTGGGCGCCTCGGCGTACTGGTACATCGCCAAGCGCCGGGAGGACTGGCGGGCGGCGACCCGCATCGGGGTGGCCGCCACCCGCGCCGTCGGCGACCGGCGGGCCGAGGGAGCGCTGCTGGCCAGCCTGGCGACCGCGCTGTGCGAGAGCCGACGCTACGCCGAGGCCATCGAGCTGTACCAGGAGTCGTTGCGACTGCACGAGGCCAGCGGCGACCGGGACTGGCGGGCCACCAGCCTGAACAGCCTGGCCGTCGCGCACGCCGAGGCGGGCCGCCCGGACGAGGCGCTGGCGACGTTCGCCCTCGCCCGCGCGGAGCACCGGCTGCGGGGCAACCGGCGGGGTGAGGGCGTGGCGCTGCAGAACATGGCGCAGTGCCACGTCCTGCTGGGCCAGCCCGGGGAGGCGATCGCCCGCCACGAGGAGGCGCTGACGGCGATGCGCGACGCGGGCGACCGGTACGCCGAGGCGATCTGCATCGCCAACCTCGGTGAGGCGCACGCCGAACTGGGCGATCACGACCGGGCGATCCTGCGCTTCCGCGAGGCGGTACGGCTGCACCGGTCCACCGGCAACGAACACGGCCGGGCGCGGACCCTGCTGGCGCTGGGGCGGTCGCTGGGCGAGCTGGGCGACGCCGACCGCGCCCGGTCCTGCTGGCGTCGGGCGCTCGCCGTCTTCGACGAGCTCGGCGACCCGGAGGCCGACGAGATCCGCGCGTTGCTGGGCGAGCCGACGGGCGCCTGACCTGCTCCCCCGCCCCGTTGCCCTCGGCCAGGTCCCCGCGAGCGGAAAAAGTTCGGCCGGGCATGTCGAGAACCCGTGCCCGGCTCCGTCCCCGGGGTGAACGTGACCAGAATGGGTCACCCGCATCAAGGAGAACCACGATGGCCAAGTACCTGCTGCTCAAGCACTACCGGGGCGCTCCGGCCGCGGTCAACGACGTGCCGATGGCCCGGTGGACGCCGGAGGAGATCTCGGCGCACGTGCAGTACATGAACGACTTCGCGGCCCGGCTGGAGAAGACCGGCGAGTTCGTCGACAGTCAGGCGCTCACCCCCGAGGGGACGTTCGTCCGGTACGACGGTGAGGGCCGCCCGCCGGTCACCGACGGCCCGTTCGCCGAGACCAAGGACCTCATCGCCGGCTGGATGGTGATCGACGTGGACAGCTACGAACGCGCCGTCGAGCTGGCCGGTGAGCTGTCCGCCGCTCCCGGGGCGGGTGGGAAGCCGATCCACGAGTGGCTCGAGCTGCGTCCCTTCCTGACCGCGTCGCACACCATCACGGAGTGACCTGATGGACGAGGCCCTGCTCCGGAGCCTCACGCCGGCCGTGCTCGGTGTCCTCGTCCGCCGCGGAGCCGACTTCGCGGCGGCCGAGGACGCCGTGCAGGACGCGCTGGTCGAGGCGGTCCGCGGCTGGCCGGCCGACCCGCCCTGCGACCCGAAGGGTTGGCTGGTCACCGTGGCCTGGCGCAAGTTCCTCGACGCGACCCGGGCCGACGCCGCCCGGCGCCGGCGGGAGGGCCTCGTCGACGAGGAGCCGGCGCCCGGGCCGGTGCCCGCGGTCGACGACACGCTCCAGCTCTACTTCCTCTGCGCCCACCCGTCGCTGACCCCGTCGTCGGCGGTGGCGCTCACGCTGCGCGCCGTCGGTGGGCTGACCACCCGCCAGATCGCCCGGGCCTACCTGGTGCCCGAGGCGACCATGGCGCAGCGGATCAGCCGGGCCAAGCGCACCGTCTCCGGCGTACGCTTCGACGAGCCCGGCGACGTCGCCACCGTGCTGCGCGTGCTCTACCTGGTCTTCAACGAGGGCTACTCCGGCGACGTCGACCTGGCTGCCGAGGCCATCCGGCTCACCCGGCAGCTCGCGGCGGCGATCGACCACCCCGAGGTGGCGGGGCTGCTCGCTCTCATGCTGCTGCACCACGCCCGCCGCGACACCCGGACCGCGCCCGACGGCAGCCTGGTGCCGCTCGCCGAGCAGGACCGTCGCCGGTGGGACACCAGGTCGATCGCCGAGGGCGTGCAGATCCTGCAGGCGGCCCTGGCCCGCGACCGGCTGGGCGAGTTCCAGGCCCAGGCCGCCATCGCGGCACTGCACGCCGACGCGCCCACCGCCGAGGAGACCGACTGGGTGCAGATCGTCGAGTGGTACGACGAACTGCTCCGCCTGACCGACAGCCCGGTCGTCCGGCTCAACCGGGCGGTGGCCGTCGGTGCGGCGGACGGACCGCGCGCCGGGCTGGCGGCGCTCGCCGGGCTGGACGACTCCCTCCCCCGCTACGCGGCGGTGGCGGCGTACCTGCACGAACGCGACGGCGACCTGGCGACGGCGGCCCGGCTCTACGCCGAGGCGGCCCACCGGGCCACCAACCTCGCCGAGCGCGACCACCTGACCCGCCAGGCCGCCCGGCTCAACACCCGCCGGGGTCGCTGACGTCGACGGGCGCCGGTGGTCTCGGCCCCAGGCGCGCCGCCGTCTCAGCCCGCCGCCGACACCTGCCGGATCGGCTGCCACAGCGGCAGCAGGGCCACCAGCATCAACAGCCCGGCCAGCGGCATGAGGTCCAGGTTCACCGGCGGCAGCAGCACCGCGACGAGCAGGACCGCCGGGCTCCACCACGGCAGCCGGCCCGCCCTGGCGGCCAGCGCCGCGACCACCACGATCCCGACGAAGAAGAACAGTGGCCCGACGTCGTAGATCGCGGGTCGCACCCCGGGCAGGCCGGCGAAGTCCTGCTGCAGGCTCCGCAGCTCGTCCTTGTCGGCAGCCATGACCGCGAGCACGATGTCCGCTCCGAACTGGACCACGGAGGCCGCCAGCCCGAGCAACGTCGCGCCGACCGCCACCTCGCGGACCGTCCCGGCGGGCACCAGCGTCCGCAACCCCAGGACCAGCGGCACGAACAGCAGGAAGCCGGCCAGGCCGAGGACGTGGGCGAGTTGCCAGTCGAATCCCGGCCCGTACACGTCGTCGAGCCTGCCGATGGTACGGGCCACGCCGTAGCCGCTCAGTGCGAGCGGCCCGGCGACCACGGCGAACGTCGCTGCTCTCGTCATGCCGACGATCATGGACGCGCACGCGATGCTGGCGCCTCCGGCGGAACCCCGCCCGCGACCCGGAGAACCCCCGCAGGCGCGACCCTGACCATCCTGGAGTCACCAGCTCCTCATGCCCGCCGCGGTGAGCGACGGTGGAGTCGCGTCACGGGGTCGCGGTCCGCGTGGCGAGCCAGTGGCTCAGCGTCGTGGCCAGCTGCACCGGCTGGTCGAGCTGGACCAGGTGGCCCGCCGCCTCGATCACCTTGAGCTGCGCGCCGGGGATGAGTTCGGCCAGTCGGTGCGCGCGGTCGACCGGGATCCACGTGTCATCGCGGCCCCAGACGACCAAGACCGGCAGGTCGATACGCGGATAGAGCTGCTGGATGTCGTCCGTGTAGGACTGATCCGCCTGGGCGATCTGCCGGTAGAACGCGGCCTGCCCCTCGGCGTCCAGCCACGGCGCGACGAGCGCCCGCAGCTGGCTCGGCGCCAGGCCGCCGTGACTGGCGCCGGTGATGTAGGCCCGGAGCGCTCCTTCGTGCACGGCACTCGGCAGCGCGCTGAAGACCTCGGCGTTGTCGCGCACGAGCCGGAAGAAGTCCGACCCCCACGGAGCCAGCGCCACCACGTCGACCAGCGCCAACGACGCGTACCGGCAGCCGTGCAGGAGATGGGCCCGCAACGCCACGGCGCCGCCGTAGTCGTGGGCGACGACGTGTGGAGCCGCCAACCCCCAGTGCGTCACCAGGTCGGCGAGCAACTCGCCCTGGACGTCCAACGACACCCGGTGCTCCGCCGACTTCGAGGACTGCCCGTAACCGGGCATGTCCCACAGGTGGACCGTGAACCGATCGCTCAGCGCCTCGGCGTAGGGGCGCCACAGCTGCGAGGACCACGGGGTCCCGTGGCAGAAGACGACGGCCGGGCCGGAGCCGGTCCGGCTCCAGCGCACCTCGCGTCCACGCCACTCGAACTTCTCGGTGAGGGTCATCCGCCCAGCCTGCCAGGCGGTCGCGGTAGGTTTCCCGGTCATGGCCACCTGCGCGGACGTCCGTCATGACCTCGCCGGCCTCGCCGACCCGCGCCGGGCCGCGGAGGTCAGCCGGTTCCTGCAGATGGTTCCGGGCGGGTACGGCGAGGGCGACCGGGCCATCGGTGTCCCGGTGCCGGAACAGCGCAGGGTGGCCGGCCGGTACTGGCGCGACCTGTCCCTGCCCGAAACCGGGCAGCTGCTGACCGGCGACGTGCACGAGGAGCGGCTGACGGCGCTGTTCATCCTGGTGCGGAAGTTCGCCAGGGGCGACGACGAGGAACGGGGCCGGATCTTCGACCTGGTCCTGGCCAACACCGGCCACCTCAACAACTGGGACCTGGTGGACTCGTCCGCGCCGTACATCGTCGGCCCGTGGCTGATCGACAAGGACCGCGGCGTCCTGGACCGGTTGGCCGGGTCGAGTCTGGTGTGGGACCGGCGGATCGCCATCATGGCCACCTTCGCCTTCATCAGGGCCGGCGACTTCGAGTGGACCTTCCGGCTCGGTGAACGGCTGCTGCACGACCCGCACGACCTCGTGCAGAAGGCGGTGGGCTGGATGCTGCGCGAGGTGGGCAACCGCGACAGAGCGGCGGAGGAGGCGTTCCTGGCCGGGCGTTACCGGACCATGCCACGGGTCATGCTCCGGTACGCGATCGAGAAGTTCGACCCGCAGCGACGCGGGGAGTACCTGTCCGGCGCGGTCTAGCGGTCCGCGGGGACGCCCGGGGCGTCCGGCGCCGGCCCACCCGAGGTCCGCACCTGGGGGTGGCCGGCGACGGCATCGGGCTGGTCTTTTTCCCGATCACCCCGCCGTGGCGGGGCGTGCCGAGCGGTTACCCGACGAGGAGGAGCACGCTGATCGCCAGCATCACCGCGGCGGTGGCGCCGTGGACGCCGTAGGCGGCCGCCTTGGGCCCGTTGCTGCGCAGCACGATCAACGCGTCGCCCACGGGTATGCCGGTGGCGGCCAGCATGAACCAGCCCAGCAGGTGGGGCGACCCGTTGGCCAGCAGGATGAGGATGAAGACGCCGGAGGCAATGTCGCGGACGGCCTTGACGCCCAACCATGCCTGGAAGCTGCGGTCCTCGGTCGGCGTGTCGGGGATGCCGAACCCAGCCGCGGCCTGCGGCGCCCAGAAGGCGCTTGCGCCCATGACGATGACGCCCACGCCGATCAGTCCGGCGAGCACGGTGGCGACGTTGGTGAGCATGGTGCTTCCTCCCGATAGCAGCGCCCAGGAATTCTAGCGGCGCTAGTTGTCTTGCCGACGATAGCTTTACCTTCGACAGGATGTCTAGCGTTGCTAGAATCACGTCATGTCCGCCATCAAGCAGCGCCGTGAACGTGAACGCGCCCAGCGTCATCAGCTGATCGTCACCGCGGCCCGCGAACTCGCCGAGGCCGAAGGCTGGGAGGCGGTGACGACGCGACGCCTCGCTGAGCGCGTCGAGTACAGCCAGCCCGTGCTCTACAGCCACTTCACCGGCAAGGACGACATCGTGCGCGCCGTCGCGATCGACGGCTTCGGCGAACTCGCCGCCCAGCTACGTCGTGCCCGGCTGGCCCACCCCGAGCCGCAGCAGTCCCTGCACGCCGTGAGCCGCGCCTACCTGGACTTCGCCACCGAGCGGCCCGCCCTCTACCAGGCCATGTTCGTCATGCCGACCGACGTGAAGTTCGCGCACGCCGAGACACCACCCCCGCTGCGCGCCGCCTTCGACGAGTTCGTCAACTGCTTCCGTCCGGACAACCCGCGACGCGAACTGTTCGCCGAGGTCATCTGGAGCGCACTGCACGGCATAGCCACCCTGTCCGACAGCGGCCGCATTCCCCCGGACATTCAGGAGGAGCGCCTCGACTTCCTCATCACCCGGCTCGCCGACACCCCCAGCTGACCGACCCACGGTCACTTGGCCGGCAAGCCCCGGGTGTAGGTGATGCCCCGGTCCACCCAGCGGCGCAGGTCGCCGTCCGCGGCGCAGGCCGACGGCTCGACGGTGATCCAGCCGCGCAGGGGCCGATCGCGCATCCGCGTCGCGTGGGCGCCGGGCTCCGCCAGCAGCCGCTCGGACCACGCCGGGTCGACCCGGACCATCAAGCCGCCCTCGCCGCGGATCACCACGGCCATGTTGCCGTTGAGCAACAGCGCCAGGCCGCCGAACATCCGCCGCTCGCCGATCCCGGGCTCCCGCCCGAGCAAGCTCCGTACCCGGTTCGCGAGATCCTCGTCGTACGCCATCCCCGCATCCTGGCACCAGGCTGTGCCGCTCGTTCCCACGCACGACGACGTCGACCGATGCCGGCGCGTCCGTGACGTACCGCAACGCCTCGCCCCGCGGGCCTCGGCGGTCGCGCTGTCCGGCATCTCGATCGCCGCGGTAGTGGGCATTCCGCTCGGCACGTTCCTGGAGAGTGCCCTGGTCGGCGCATCCGTGCACGGCGAGCCCACGAACCGACCAGCAAAGATCATTGCCGGGCGGAGTCGGGTGGCAGTACGGTCGGGAGCGTGACTGCCGGGTCGGCCATGGGCCACGAGCGGACAGGGCACCCGGCTACCTCGTGAGCCGCGGGCGGGCCCGCGGCCCGCCGACCCCGCCCACAGGTCCGCCGCCACGCGCGGATGCTCGCGCGCCGTCCCCGCGCCCCGCGCCGGGTGACCACCACAAGTCCTTCCCTCGCGCCGGCCCGACCACGGGCGGCGGGCGCGACCTCCGTGCGGCCACCGATCGGCCGTGCGCCCTTGACCGAAAGCAGCGCATGCCCAACGACTTCAACCAGCAGATCATCGACGAGTTCCGGGCCAACTCCGGCCGGGTCGGCGGCCCCTTCGCGGGCGGCCGGCTCATCCTGCTCACCACCACCGGGGCGCGCACCGGCGCCCCGCACACCACCCCGGTCGGCTACCTGCCCGACGGCGGGGAGCGAATCCTGGTGATCGCCTCCGCCGGTGGCGCACCGCGGCACCCCGACTGGTACCACAACCTGGTGGCCGACCCGCGGGCCACCGTCGAGGACGGCGTCTTCACCTACCAGGCTCGCGCCGAGGTGCTGACCGGCGTCGACCGCGACAGCGTCTTCGCCCGCGCCGTGGAAGCCGACCCCGGCTGGGCCGCGTACCAAAGGAAGACCACCCGGGTCATCCCCGTGGTGGCGCTGTACCAGGTCGCCGGCGGACCGCCCAACGCCCCGTCCCTCGGCGCGGGCCTCAAGCTGCTGCACGACGCGTTCCGGCGGGAACTCGCACTGATCCGCGCCGAGGTGGCCCGCTCCGGGCCCCGGCTGGGTGCCCAGCTGCGGATCAACTGCCTGACCGTCTGCCAGGGACTGCACCACCATCACACGATGGAAGACACCGGCCTGTTCCCCGCCCTCGACCAGCAACGTCCGGACCTGGCCGAGACGCTGACCCGGTTGCGGGCGGAACACCAGCGGATAGCCGAACTGCTGGAACAGCTACGCGGAGTGCTGGCCGACGACACCATCGCCCCGGACGAGCTGCGTCGGCGGGTCGACCAACTCACCGACGAACTCGAACGACACCTGGCCTACGAGGAGGAACAACTGATCCCCGTCCTCGACGGCACCCGCTGAGCCCAGCGGATCCGACGGGTTCAGCTCACCCTTCGTACGGCAGCCGCGGCGGCGCGCCCGAGCGCGCGCCGCCGCCCGCTATCGACCCGCGCCGTCAGTACGGTCGACCCGTGTCAGCGGTCCGTCGCCGTCCCTGCTCGTCCGTTCGGATCCGTACCCGCCGTCACCTGGTGCGTCGCCGTTCGGGCGCGGTGCCGCAGGCCCCGTCGCCGCTGACACCCGTCGGTGCTCACGGGCGCGCCGTTCGAGGTACGCCGCGACGACGTCGGCCCGGGTCTCCCGCCCGAGCCAACGGCTCAGGTTCGACCGCTGCGGCGCGGGGGCCACCACCCGGCTGCCATCGGCGCAGGTGATGGTGATCCCGTGATAGCCCGCGTCACACCGCACGACGGCTGACCATGGAACGCGGATCGTGCGCCAGGGCCCGCGCAGGATCAGCCCTTCCGGGCCCGCGGACAGCCGAGGATGGAATATCCGCCGCCACATGGCGAATCCGATCAAGCCGTAAGGCGCCGCGATGGCGAGCGGCGCGAGCAGGTCCCCGTCGGGGGTGGTGGCTTGCCAGAGGAAGAACACGACCACCGCTACGGCCATGCCGCCGATCAACAGTCCGGCCAAGATCCGCGTCGCGCGGCCCAGTCGCCATACCCGCACCTCCGCCAGGTCGCTCGGCACGGTCGCCCCTCCATCCATCCGATTCGGGCACGTCACCGACGCAGCGCACCCGTGGCACCATCATCGCCCACCGTCGCTCCTCGGGAGGGGTGGTGAGCCCGAGGACCTGGCGTGAACGGCACAGCCCAGCGGGTCGCCTTGATGCTCCACGGATGACGCTCTTGTGATCGGTCGTGCGAGGGTGGCTCCCGTCGAGATCGAAGCCCGAGCCGATCTGGGGGGAAGGTCTGACCAACTGACCGTCGCGGCACGGTCGTTGACGTAGCACCTGCCGATCGTCACCGCGCGCCGTCGTTCAGCCGAGCGTCCAACCGGTCGCAACCCGACCGGGAGGGAGGGCGTGTATCCGGATATCGCAGTCCACGCTGATACCGGAGGAACGATGAACCTGACAACTCTGCGCACCCTCGCGCCCCTGGCCGTGCTGGCAGGGCTGGCCGCCTGCACCACGACCTCACCCGCTCCCGTGGCCGGGTCCAGCACACCGTCGTCCACGCTCGCCTCCACTGCGGCGCCATCCGCCTCCAGCAATGCGCCGCCGGCCCAGAGCGCACCGTCCGCCACCCCGGCCACCGCCGGGTCCGCCTGCCCGGTCAGCGCCGCGACCCTGCAGCGGGCGTCGGGGCTTGCGGACACCCACCGGATCGACCCGGCTCACATCAGGTGCGCGGGCCGGTGGGCCACGGCCGGTGTGATCGCTGCCGACCCAGGGATGCAGGGCGACGGCGTGCTGCTGTTCGAGTACTCGGCTGGTAGGTGGACGAAGCTGGGTGAGGGCAGCGCGCTCGAATGCGGCCCGTTCGGCATCCCACAGGAGATCGGCGACCAGGTCGGCTGCCGCGACATCGGCTGAGCCACCACCGGCCGCCTGGGCAACTCGGCGGCCAGCGGTCAGGATGGGTGCCGTGACTGTCGTTCGTGGCCTTGCCTTCGATGCATCCCGTGCCCTCGAAGCCATCACGGCACTCCTGACCGGACCGATCCCGTCCGCGGGCGCCCCCACCCTGATCGACTCCGATCCGCGCACCGGCGAATGGCTGGCGACCCGTGCTGGCGGCTTCGTCCTCGTTCCGCTGTGGGAAGGGCCGAACCTCATCGGCCTACGGGACCCGGAGTGGACCGAGCAGCTCGAGCTCGGCGACCGACACCTGGCCACCTTGGCCGGGACGTTGGACGGGCGGTGGGGGCCGCACCGCCTCCTCACCGTCGACCACCTCATCCGGAATCCGCAGGCGGACCGTCCGCCGGTCTACGAGGCGTTGTTTCGCCAGGATCTCTACGGTGACCTGCACGTCTGGGCGCCCGACCAGGCGGACGACCGGCGCCTCGCCCTCGTGCTCGGGCACAGCGACGGCGACCAACCCCTCACGCTCGCCGCGCTGGTCACCGCCGGCCCCCTCCCGGAACTGCCCGCCTGACCAGGAGCTACCAGGTCCCCGGACGGGCGCCGGGCACCTGAACGCCGTCGCCGTGGTCCACGCCCGACAGGCGCGTTGATCAATGGGATCCGTGGGTAGCGTCGTCCTGCGATCATCGGTGCCATGCGCTGCAAGGTTGCCGTGACGCTGGCCGTTGTCCTGCTGGCGTCGGGGTGCACCGGCGAAGCTGCCGGCACAAGCACCTCGTCATCACCCTCGGGCCCCGCCGTGACCGCCGCCAGCGGGTCGCCCGAAGCCGTCGTCACCGACCCGCCGGCGCCGACCTGGCGTCTGGCCACGCTGCCGGAGCTGGCCGGGCCGACCAGCGTGCTGTGGGACGTCGTGTCGGTGGACGCCACGCACGCGTGGGCCGTCGGCAGCGAGGCCTACTCGCCCGAACAGCCGGACGACACCGGCACCCCGTTGATCCTCGAGTGGAACGGAACGCGCTGGGCCCGCGCGGCACTGCCGGCGATCGCCTGGCACGGTCGGTTCGACCTCGTCGCGGCCGACTCGCCCTCGAACGTCTGGGCAATTGGCAGCACGGCCGCCGCCGGCCCGGAGGACCAGGTCACGCACGTCCTGCACTACGACGGGACGGCCTGGCGCGAGGTGCCGTTCCCACGGGGCAACGGCGGGAACTACGAGCTGATCACCGGACTCACCGTCGTGGCTGGACACACCTGGGTGGTGGGCAATCGCCAGAGCGAGGTGATCATCGAGCAGTGGGACGGCCGGTCCTGGCGGTCACACCAGTCGCCCGCCGAATGCCGCACCGGCGGCACGTCCTTCGGTGGCATGCCGAACTTCTGCACCGTCACCGCAATCGAAGCCTTCCGCCCGGATGACGTCTGGGCCGCCGGCAACGGCGCGTGGCAGGGGTTCAAAGGCCCGCTGCTCTTCCACTGGAACGGCTCCGGCTGGCGTACGGTCCAGGTGGGCATCAACAACCAGGAATCCTCATTCGAGGCGCTCGCGGGTCGCTCGTCCGGCGAACTGTGGGCGGTCGGCGGCCGTGGGTTCGCGGTACGCGGCGGCGGTGGATCCTTCGAGGTGCTCCGGGACGCGCCGGGTGGCGCACTGCCCGACGTGGCGACCGACCCGGCCGGAGTGCCGTGGCTGATCGAGAACTCCCTGGCGCCGAGCACTGCGCTCGCCACGTACCGCAATGGCGCGTGGGTCGACATGCCCGCGCCGCAGCCGCCGGACGCGATCGGCATGAGTCTGCACGGGATCGCCGGGACCCCGGGCAGCCCGCTGATGTTCGCGGTGGGGGCGGCCGATCTCCCCACCAGCCCGCGCTACCTGCGGGCGGTCGTGCTCGAGTACGTGCCAGCCCCGTCGACCGACTCGCGCGCCTGACCCGGTCCGCTCGGGCGGACGTCGGGCGTCGGGGACGGCGCCACGGTGACGGCCTGGGTCGGCTTCTCGGCGGGGCTGGGCTCCGGCGTCCCGCTGCATCCGCCAACCAGGAGCAGGCTGCCGGTCAGGACGAGCGTGAGCAGGGTGCTGTGCCTGCTCATCTGTGTCCCCCAGTGGACCGCCGGCGGCAGCCAGGAGAGCCGCGCGAAGGCAGCGACGGTTTTCGCGGGACACGCCGGCTAGCAAGGTAACAGCACAGGCCGACGTCTCCCCGCCCGGTCGTCACCCGCCGGCTGACGCGGGGCCGTAGCTGCCGTACGACAGCGGCAAATGCCGCCGGAAGTGGCTGTGACCCCGCGTGGGCGACCCAGCCGGTACCGGCCCGCGAGCAGCAGGTCACGTGTGGGGATGGCTGGTGATGCCGTCCAGGATGGTGATCAGGTTGTGGTGGAAGGTCTCCTCGGCGTTGAGGTGGGCGCCGTCGATGACGAGCCGGGCGACGGTGGGATAGCGGCCCGTTTCGAGCATGCGGGTCAGGTAGGGCCCGAGGGCGGCCTGCCATGCGGACACGTCGGTGCCGGTTGAACGGGCGGTCCGGCGCTCGGTGATCTCGCTGCGGAGCGCACCGACGATGAACGCGTTGAGGGCGCCCACAGCCCGCTGGAGATCGTCGACACCGCGCACGCCAGGGGCCTGGCTGAGCGCCGCCGCGATCGATTCGCCCACGGCGAGCGCGTGAGGTCCTATGTGTGGCCTTGCGCCGAGCAGGTCGGCGAACCATTCATGATCAAGAGTGGCGGCGCGGGTCCGGTGAACGATGGCCAGTACCGTGGCGCGCCACTCGGAGTGTTGGCCGGCCTCGGCGATCTGCGCGTACACGGCGTCGACCATCAGATCGAGCAGTTCCGATCTGTTGAGCACGTAATCGTAGAGCCGCATCGGACCGACACCGAGCTCTTTCGCGATCTTGCGTACCGATAGCCCTTCGAGGCCGTGGGCGTCGGCGATCCGGATCGCCGTGGCGGCGATCTTCGCGCGGCTCAGCGGCACCGGAGCCGCGCGCGGCTGAGGCTCGGGCCGTTCCCAGACGGGCAGCGGTGCGCTACCGTACGGCGTATCCATAAGGTACAGCGTACGGTAAGGGAGACGATGATGCGAATCGCGATCCTCGGTGGTGGCCTCGGCGGCCTGACGCTGGCCCGCATCCTGCATCGACACGGCATCGACACGGTGGTGTACGAACGCGAGGCAAGCCGATCCGCGCGATCACAGGGCGGATCGCTCGACCTGCACCCGGAGTCCGGGCAACGGGCCCTGGCCGACGCGGGCCTCGCCGGCCGATTCCGGTCCGAGGCACGGCCGGAGGGCGAGGAACATCGCATCCTCGACCCGGCCGGACGCACCCTCGTGCACCACAAGCCACGACCCGGCTCATTCTCCACACGCCCCGAGATCGACCGCGGCGCACTGCGTGATCTTCTGCTCGATTCGCTCCCCAGCGACGCGGTCGCATGGCAGCACCGACTCGTCGCGGCGACGCCACGACCCGACGGCGGCTTCGGGCTCGTGTTCGACGACGGCCACAGCGCCGACTGCGACGTCCTCATCGGCGCGGACGGCGCACGCTCGGTCGTCCGGTCGCTGCTGACCGACGCGACGCTGTCCCCCGTGGCCACCCTGGTCGAGCTCAGCATCAGCGACGTCGACCGGCGCCACCCGGATCTCGCCGAGCTGGTCGGCCCCGGAAACCTCTGGTGCATCGGCGCGAACCGGGTCCTGGCAGCACAACGCCTCGGCGACGGCAGCATCCGAGTCGGGATCTCCCTACCCGCTGACGATCGCCACCTGGACACCTACCGCAGCAAGCGCGCTCTGCTGGACCTGTTCGATGGCTGGGAGCCCAGCCTGACCGCACTCATCGAAGCCGGCGACAGCCCGCCCACCCCACGCCGGATCGAGGCGATGCCCACCGGCACCCGCTGGCCCCACCAGCCGGGCATCACCCTCATCGGCGACGCCGCGCACCTCATGCCGCCGGTCGGCGAGGGCGCCAACCAAGCCATGCTCGACGCCGCCGAACTCGCCGCCGAACTCGCCGCCGACCCCGCCGACCCCGACTCGGCGATTCAGGCGTACGAGGAGGCGATGTTCGCCAGGATCCACCCGATCGCCGAGATGTCCGCACGGGTCCAAGCGATGATGCTGTCCCCCACCGCGGCCGACGACATCGTCCGCTTCTTCACGCCGCAGCCCACCGAGCCGGCACCCGCACATTGACACCTGCGTTCAGTCGATGACCGCGGTGGCTTCGACCTCGACCAAGAGATCGGGCTCGCCCAGCGCGGCAATACCCAGCAGCGTGATCGGCTTGACCGGGTCGACTCCCAGCTTCGCGGCCGCCCGAGCGACCCCTTCACCCAGCAGGGGCATCTTGTCGGGGGTCCAGTCGACGACGTAGATGGTCAGTTTTGCCACGTCGTCGAAGGAGCCACCGATCTCGGCCAGAGCGGTGCCGATGTTGAGGTAGCACTGCTCAACCTGAGCGGCGAGGTCTCCCTCGCCGACTCTGCGCCCATCGGCATCGCGGGCGACCTGACCAGCCAGGAACACCAGTTTCGACCCGGTAGCGATCGACATCTGCCGGTAGACCTCGGGCTTCGGCAATCCGTCGGGGTTCACCAGGGTGATGGCCATGCTGCCTCCTTGTCGCCAGGGCCCGTGGGCCCACGTCCGCCAAACCATAGCAATGCTATGTATTGTGGCGCCATGGTGAGGACGAAGGATCCCGCGGTCCGCACCCGGCTCATCGAGCGGGCCGGGCAGATGCTGCGAACCCGCGAGCCCATCACTCTCCGCTCGCTGGTGGCCGGGACCGGCGTATCGACCATGGCTGTCTACACCTACTTCGGCGGCATGGACGGCGTGTGGAAGGCACTGCGGCAGGAAGGCTTCACCCGCCTGGCGGCCAGGCTCGCAACCGTGGCCACATCTGCGGACCCGGTTCGGGACCTGGCCGCCCTGGGCGCCGCCTACCTGCGTAATGCCCTGGACAACCCCGATCTGTACCGGGTCATGTTCGACGCGACCTTCGACCTCGAAGATTCCGAGGCCGCAGACGAAACCCTGCACTGTCTGGTGTGTGCCGTCGAACGAGCCAGGGACGCCGGCCGTTTCCGCGCCGACATCGACCCACTGGAACTGGCCACCCAGAGTTGGACGATTGGACATGGGCTCGCCTCGCTCGTCGCCACAGGCCCCCTGCCGTTTCAGACGCTCGCCCAGGGCGTCCCCCTACTGACCGCCCTGTTCGTCAGCGCCGGCGACGACCCCGACACATGCCGCCAGTCGGTCGGGCACGGCTGGGGACGGCTTCCCATCTGACGGCATCGCAGACCTTCAGCCGGTCGCCTCCGCGCCGGCGGCCTGGCGAGCCTTGCGACCGAGCCTCAGTCCGACTGTGCGCCGTGCTCGTTGATTGCCGCTACCAGTTCACCGAACATGACCTCATAAGCCTCACTGAGGCGTTCCACCAGTTCGTGCGGCAGAAGGTCGGTTGTCCAGACCAAGGTCGCCGCGCCATCGCCGTCCGTCAGCACCCGCATCTCAGCCTGGTGGTGATCTGCCCCGGGGAAGCTGGGTATCGTGTAGACGGCCCGCATCAATGCGGGGTCGACGGTCACGTTGCGCTCCCAGATCTCAGTGCCGTCGGCCAGCGTGACCACGCGGTAGTCGTCCTCTTGGCGCTCGCTCTTACAGGCTGAGAAGGCATGCACCTCCGAGCGTGTGTAGCGATCCAGGAAATCCCACGCAACGTCCGCCGTTACCTTCAGCTTCGCCTCGCGATAGATGGTTCCCATTCGCCCCACTTGGTTACTCGGTCCGGCTCTCGGCCTCGCCGCCAACCCTTGCACATCCGACGCTTGACGAGCAACGACGCGGATCAGTACGGCAGCCGGGTCCATCGTGTGGATGCCGGTTGACGGATAGTGCGGTACGTCCGCGAACGCGGAGCAGCCGACCGGTTGGCGACCGGTCGGCTGCTCGCTTCCAATTCAGTGGCTCGGCGCGCGTTTCCCGGATCCACGCGCGTGTGCTGGTTCAGCGCAGGCCGTACGCCTCGTGCACGGTCTGGGTGACGGTGTTGCCGGCTGCGTCGGTGGCCTGCACCCGCAGGCTGACCGCCTTGGCCTTGGCTGGCGGCGGCGGCAGGGTGGCGGTGGCCGTACCCCCGGCGAGGGTTCCGGTCGACGCCGCCTGCCAGGTCTTCTCGCCGTCGTAGCTGACCCACGCCGTGATCGAGGTGATCTCCGGTGCGGTTCGGGCCGACACCTCGTGGTACGCGTGCAGCTGGATTCGGTGCACGTCGCGGCGGACGGTGTTGTCGAGACCCAGGTTGAGCCGGTAGCGCAGGTAGACCAGCGGCTGCACCGCACACGCCTCGGTGGAGATCCCCGTCGCTGTGCCGGCACAGTCCAGATGGTTCCTGTTCTCCTCGCTCACCCGGGCCGAGGTGAACCCCCACTCGGTACTGACCCGCCGGTCGTGGAACCGGTCCCGGAGGCTCTCCGCGATCGGGTTCAGCTCGTGGGTGAGCCGGTAGCGGGCCTGCTCGGCCGGGAGCGTGTACCCGGTGATGTAGCCGAGGAGCGGAGTGGGTTCGATCTCCTGGTCGCCCCGGTAGAGGTGCATCCGGCCCACCGGTATGGGCTCGAGGTAGAACGACTCGATGTGCGGGTCGGTGAAGGTGGCCGGGAGGAGCGGGCTGAAGACGTCGCCCTGCCGGCACGCCCCGCACAACGCCAGGTGGGACCGGTCCGGGGTCGTCTCGGGCGCACCGGGAACGACCGGTCCGCCCCACCACTCCTCGTGGCTGGTGGCGCCCGCCCGCAGCGTGTAGTACGAGTTGGCGGGCGGCAAGTCGGGTTCCACCCCGGTGCTGTTCGCGCCCGCGTAGTCGTGAACCCGGAACACAATGTTCTCGGCGTACTGGCCCGGGTTACCGACCGGCCCGACATACCGCTCACGGTCCCGCAGCCCCTGGTCGAAGAAGAGCTGTTGGGTGGGCGGTAGCTCGCCGGGTAGGAGCTGGCTCCAGCTGTCCACGACGCTGATCGGCTCCTCGGCGTGGAAGTCACGGTCGATCCGCTGGAGCTGTCGCGCCGTCGCGGTGTAGTGCTGATCGGCCGACACCTGGTCGTGCTGGTAGAACTTCAGGTGGTAGGAGTACGGGCTCTCCGGTTGGCCGGTGATCCGGATCGAGAGGGGGGTGTCGGTCCGGCGCAGCTCGCGCAGCGCCCTCCCCTCGGCGGGCGGCAGGGTCAGCGCCGGAATGCTCGACCGGTGCGGGAAGATCGTATTGACGACGCCCGTAGGGCAGTGTGCCTGGGGGAAGCCCACCAATCCGGCGGCACCCGCCTGCGCCATCGCATCGACGTACGGGTCCGGCACCGTGCAGGCCCAGCTGTCACCGGGCTTGCTCCAGCCGTCGTCCAGCTCGATCATCACCAGCTTGCCCTTGACGCTGCGCAGATCGTCGGGGAGCTGGCCGGCCACGTCTTCATGGGCCTTCAGCACGCCGAGGTCGACCAGTTTCAGGTTCTGGACGCCGCTGAACTTCG
This sequence comes from Micromonospora sp. S4605, assembly GCF_003176715.1. Taxonomy (NCBI): domain Bacteria; kingdom Bacillati; phylum Actinomycetota; class Actinomycetes; order Micromonosporales; family Micromonosporaceae; genus Micromonospora; species Micromonospora sp. S4605. Next base: position 20,218 of record NZ_QGSW01000233.1, on the reverse strand, counting down.
TCCACCAGGGAACCCACTGGTCGTACAAGGGATGCAGGGGCATCGACGGCGCCGACATCTTGATCAGCGGGGCGGTGGCGTCGCGTTGGTGCTGGAAGAGCAGTGAGCCCTTCCGGATCTGCTGCGCCGGGGTCGCCCAGAGGTGCGTGCCGTAGTTGGGCGTGAGCGACATGGCCGCCACCGATTCGGCGTTGCCGTGTCGCGTGAGGCCGATCTCCTGTTGGATCGCCTCACTCGGCTTCGGCGTGGCGACGGTGATCCGCCGCGCCTTCGACGCGTCGAGCAGCACGGTGGTCGGCCCGGTCACCTCGACGTCGTCGGCGACGACCAGCGCGAACTGTTGCCGGTCGGTGGCGGGGTCGACCCAGCCGATGTAGGACTGGAAGCCGTACCGGCCGGCCCGGAGCCGTACCGCCGTGGGGGTCGAGGCGGTCATGGACAGGGACTCCACCCGGCCGTCGTCGAGGTTCATGTACCACGGAGTCGAGACATGCGAACAGTGGTACCAGCCGGTCTCGCCGCAGAGCTTGCCATCGTGACCCCGGAACTCGACGCGGACCGGGAAGGACGGTGGTGCGATCTCGAAGCCGACGGGCACCCGCAGGACGATCTGTCCGGTGGCGTCGGTGGCGACCACGGCGCCGCTGTACCGGGCCAGGGGCAGCGCCGGCGCGTCGATCGAGACCGTGACCGCGGCGGTGCCGCCGGCGGGGACGGTGACGGACGGGTCGGTGGTGATCGCCCCGGCCGGCACCTGGGCACCTGAGGGGCTGATCAGCGAGGTGGCCAGCGAGAGGGTCACCGGCGCGGACCCGGCGTTGGCGTAGCTGACGGTCCGGCTCAGAGCCGGCTGCTCGCGACCCATGATGCCCAGGTCGATGCTGGGGGTCAGCGCGTGGACCCGTTGTGCGGTCGCCCGGGCCACGTCGAGCCGGCCCGCGCCGAACTCGAAGACACTCCCGCCGACATCCTTGGCGCTGCTCATCAGCGCCGCCTTGAGCTGCGGTCCGGTCCAGTCCGGGTGCTGCTGGGCGAGAACGGCCGCGGCCGCCGAGACGTGCGGGGTCGCCATCGAGGTCCCGGAGGCGGTGGTGTAGAGGTCATCCACCGGCGTACCCATCGTGGTGCCGTTCGCCCGGGCCGCCGTGATGGACGCGCCCGGCGCGGCGATGTCCGGCTTCATCGACCGGTCCGGGTACCAGAGCGGCCCGCGGCTGGAGAAGGCCGCCAACGTGTCGCTCTTGTCGGTCGCCGCGACCGTCAAGGCTGCCGCCGCGATTCCCGGGCTCTGCACCGTCTCGGTCCCCGGCCCCGAGTTTCCGGCGGCCACCACGAAGAGGGTGCCCGTCTGCGCGGTGAGTTCGTCGACGGTCTGCGCCATCGGGTCCGGGTAGTCCGTCGGAGCCTCGCCGCCGATGCTGATGCTCACCACGTCGGCGCCCTGCTCGGCCGCCCACTGCATGCCGGCGATGACGTCCGAGTCCCAGCAGCCACCGTCGTCGTTGCAGACCTTGCCGACGAGCAGCTGCGCACCCGGGGCGACCCCCCGGTGGGCGCCGGCCGACCCGGCGCCGGTGCCGGCGATGGTCGACGCCACGTGGGTGCCGTGACCGTGCCGGTCGCCCGCGTCCTCGGACACCCCGCTGAAGTCGGCGGTGGCCGCGATCCGCCCAGCCAGGTCCGGATGGTTCCGGTCCACGCCGGTGTCGAGTACCGCGACCTTCACCCCGGTGCCGTCGTAGCCGGCCGCCCACGCCTGCGGCGCGCCGATCAGCGGCACGCTCTCGGCCAGGTTCACCCTCGCCACCCGGTCCAGCCACAACCGGCTCACCCCACCGGCGAGCTGCGGCTTCTCCTTGGAGACGTTGGTGGACTTCGCCTGCGGCATGCGCAGCCCCTTCCAGAACTGCGCGCTCCTGCCCTTCGGGACGTCCAGGGCGGCGGCGTTCACGCTGGGCAGCTGCCGCTCCACCGTCACGCCCGCCACCGACGCGGTGGCCCGACGGGTGTTCTCCGCGTACTCGGCGATCACCGGGACGCTACCCAGCTCGGCGTCACCGTAGCCGTTACCGGCCAGGTAGGTGATGTTGAACAGGTCCTTGTCGACAGTTCCGGCGCGTACATAGGGCTCCACGTCGACCGGCATCGCGTAGACGTCGCCGTCGCGCGTGTACGACACGAAGCCGCTCTCGCGCCCGGCACCCCGCTCGGCCCGGGTGACGGTGACACTCGACGTGGCGGTGTTGAACAGCACCTGGTCGCCGGTGACCAAGGTGATCTCGACCTGCTCGCCCGACTCGAGTGCCGTCCGGCGGGCGGCATCGGCAGCCGCACCGGTCGGCGCCGCGGGTGCTGGATCGTCAGCTAAGGCTGGCGCGGCCGCCGCCGGAGCGGCGGACACCAGCAACGCACCCGTCGCGACGAGCGCGACCGGGAATCGCCTGATTCTGCGGCGCATCAGTCACCTTTCAGAGTGGGATACCGAGAGATGGGTCCCCGGAGGAGACCGGTTCGGCGGGCTGTAGGCGACTCAGACCGGTAGCCAGTCGTCGTCATCGTCGACGTCGCCTGACGCGACCGACGTGGGCTCGGTGGGCGGCTGCAGGACCGGTTCCTGGTGCTTCCGGTAGTGGTCGCCCGGTGCGCCCACGCCGTCACCAGCCGCGGGGGGCATCTCGTCCATGGCGCCACCCTGCCCTTGCGGCAGTCGGCTAGCTATGACGGAAACCCACCATCTTTGCTCGTCCCGACGGCCATCAGACGGGCGAGTTCGGTACGGGACCGGATGCTCAGCTTGCGCATCACCGCACCCAGATGTTTCTCCACGGTGGTGGCTGACAGCACGAGCGCCTCGGCGATCTCCTTGTTGGTCCGCCCGGTGGCGGCCAGCTCGGCCACCTGCCGTTCCCGCGGCGACAGCGCCGCGCCGTAGCCGCGCCGGCCGCCCCGGTGCCGGGCCGGCAACCCCACGCCGTACCGCCGGGCCAGCCCCAGTGCCCGGTTGAGGTCCCAGGTCGCACCCAACGCCTCGTACGCCCGCACGGCCTCGCGCAGCAGCGGCACGCCGCGCTCGTCACCCGCGTCCAGCAGCAGGCCGGTCGCCCGCTCCCGCGCCCGGACGGCTTCGTGGCCGGCGCCCACCCGCCGGTACTCCTCGGCCGCCAGCAGCAGGGCGTCGGCGTCAGCGGCGAGGATGCCGCGGGCGTAGTGGAGCGCCGCCGGCAGCAGCGGCACATCCCGGTCGCGCAACTCCTCCGTCACGAGGCGGACGAGGTCGTCCGCCTCGTCCCGTTCGCCGGCCGCGACCAGTGCCTCCACCGCGGCTGGCAGCAACCGGGCCAGCGGCACCGGGGTGTCCTTGGCGGTCAGCAGCGACCGGCAACGCCGTACCCCGGCCACCGCCGCCTCGACATCGCCTTGGGCCAGGGCGGCCCGGGTCGCGGCATCCACCGCCGCCGGCAGTACGGGTAGGTCGCCGAGCCGCTCGGCCAGTTGGCTCGCGTCGGCCAGCCGTTGCCGGGCCTGGTCCAGCTCGCCGCGCGCCAGCGCCAGACATCCGGCGACGACGTCGACGTCGATCCGGAAGCGGGGGTAGTCCGACAACTGCTCGACCAGGAGGGCGACCTCCTGGGCCAGCCCGTCCCACTGGCCGCGGCAGAACGCCAGGAACACCTGCGCGGACCGGAAACCGAGTTCCAGCCGCCGGTTCTCCTGGGCGGCCGCCGAGCGCAGCCCCGCGGCCAGCAGGGACCCGGCGACGTCCAGGTGACCCGCCAGGCAGGCCTCCCACCCGATCGACAGGTACGCGTTCGCCTCCCGGCGCTGTCGGGGCGTGCCGGCGGTGAGGCGCTGCAACCGATCGGCGAGGTCACGCCAGGACGGGTCGCCCACCGACACCAGCACCATGCCGGCCTTGCCGAGGATGTGTGCCTCGACCAGTCGGTCGTCGACCTCCGTGGCCAGTGCCAACGCACGGGCGGTCCACATCAGGTGCTCCGCGATCGGCACGCCCGGGGTGCTGGGGACACCCAACGCCACCATGGTCAGGGCCTGCAGATCGGGACGGTCGTCCAGGTCGGCCGCTGCCTCCACCAGCAGGCGCCGCTCGGCCTGCGGGTCGCCCCCGGTCTCGTTGAGCAACAGCGACACCAGCAGCCGGATCTCGCCGCGCACGGGCGGCGGCAGATCCTCGCCGATGGCGGCCGGTAGCAGCTCAAGGGCCTCCTCGGCGCGCAGCGCGTGGATCGCCGCCCAGCCCAGCTTCACCGCGATCCGGCCCCGCTGCCGCGCGTCGAGCGGCGCGTGGCGCAGCACGTCCGCGAGCAGCCGGACCGCCTCGGCGTCGTCCGCCAGCTGCACCGCCTGGTCCGCCGCTGCCTCGGCGGTGACCGCCCACGGCGCCAGCTCGTCCGCCTGCCGCTGGTGGTGCGCGATGCGACCAAGCGGGGGCGGCGAGAGCGCGCCCAGCGCGGTGGCCGCCCGCCCGTGCAGGGCGGTGCGGCGGGGGGTGCTCAGGCTCTCGTACACCGCCTGTGCGGCGAGCGCGTGCCGGAACCCGAACGCGCCATCCGTCTCCACCAGCACGCCGTGACCGATCGCCTCCTCCAGGGCCTCCACCAGGCCCTCGCCGCCGGTCATGGCTGCCAGCACCGACAGGCCGACCGGGGCCTGCAGCACGGCGGCGGCCTCGGCTATCCGGCGCGCTGCCGTTGACAACCGCAGCACCCGCTCCAGCGTGGACTCCCGGATTCCCCGCGGCACCTCCAGCCGGTCCAACGCCCGGCGCGCCCACCGGTCGCCGCGTTGGACCAGCAGCCCGCGCTCCCGGACCAGAGCCAGCACCTCTTCCACCGCGAACGGCAGCCCCGAGGTGCGCTCCCACAGGTGACGGGCGAACTGCTGCGACACCCCGTCCGTACCGAGGATCCCAGCCGCCAGCGCCCCGGTCTCCGCCTCGCTCAACGGCGCCAGCGCGACGTGGGCCCGGGTGGTCCCGGCGGGCAGCGTCGCCGGCACAGCCCGCAGGTGCGGACCGGCCTGCTCGCCCCGGTAGGTCACCACCGCGGTCAGCCCGGGGGGCGACACCGCCAGCAGGTACGCGAGAAAGTCGCTGGTCTGCTCGTCCACCCAGTGCAGGTCCTCCACCACCAGCACCACCGGGGACAGCGCACCCAGCACGTCGACCAGCCCGCGGAACACCCGGTGTCGCTGCGACGCCCGGTCGTCGAGCGGCTCCGGCGCCGGCGGCAACCACGGCGCCAGCTCCGGCAGCAACGGCCGTACCGCACCGGCCACCTCGGAGAGCCCGAGCCCGTGCACCTGGTCTCCCACGCCCGCCAGCGCCTCGACGATCGGGCCCAGCGGAAACGCCTCCCGGATCGGATGGCACCGACCAACCAGCACCCGCCGGCCGGTCATCTCAGGCAGCCTCAGCAGCTCGGACACCAGCCGGGTCTTGCCGACTCCCGCCTCACCCACCACGGTGACGACCGACGGCGGCGCCGAGACGGCGGCGGTGAGCGCGGCCAACTCACCGACCCGCCCCACCAGCGCGGGCGCGACCACGCGACGGCCCGTCCCACCGGCGCTGGCCGCACCCGCGCCCGTATCCGACGATCCCGACCGGTCAGGCAACGGACACACACCCAACACCCCCAAGCCGTGACCAGGGGCTGATCACCGGCCAGCGCTCCCGGCGCTCATGATCGCGGAGGGGTTGGCCCGTCCGCAAGGGAACGTCCCGCCGCCCAAGCACCATGGGCCGATGGCGTCCGACGTGCGCCAGGCGATGACGCGCGGCGCCGTCGCGTTCGGCTGGGTGCCGGGGTCGGAACACCAGGTCGAGCAGGGCGGTGAGCACGCGCCGCTCGGCCAAGCGCTGGTGTCAACTCGGCAGGAGCTCGACGACATCCCGCAAGCCGATACGACCAGGGCGTTCGACGGTTGCCCATACGCCGAACGTCATGTCGTTGTGCTCCGCGACAGTCCTCAAGAGCTGTCCGTGCTCGGGGAGGTCCTCCTGGGCAAGGTCGATCATGACGCACCGGGTCAGCCGTTGGCGTGGCCGCAACACGACCTCCGACCCGATACGGATGGCTCGGCCGAGCCATCCGTCTTCAACGAAGTCGCCTCCGGGTACGTCGATGAGAAGGTTCGCCCGGAACCGCGCCGGGTCGACCGGCTCCCCGAGAAGATCGTGAAGTCGTCGCAGCGCTGCTGTGCTGATCAGGCTCACCGGCCCCTCGTCATGGTGCCTGACCTCCGCCTCGCGCTCGATGGTGACGCGACGAGCGAGCACATCGCTGACCGCCTCGTGTGCGGCCGGCTCATCGGCACCGAAGCGGCGCCCGTCGGGCAACTCGACGACCGGCACCGGGTCACCACAGTGCCCGCGGAGCATGAACAGACCCGGCATCCGGCGAAAGCGACGGGTGTTCTTCCCGCTGCCCAGCTTCCCGTCCGGGTCCCGCACCGCCCACAACCGGTCACCGACCAATCCGCGCTGCTCGACCTCCACGGTCGTCAACTGCTCACCGAGCAGCGATTTGATCGGATACCTGCGGATCTCGGTCACCTGCATCTGCCTTACCCTAGATCACCGAGCCGGGCATGATCATCTAGCCGGTCGTGGCGGTCGTCGCTGCCGATGGCCTCGGTCGGCATCATGCTGGGACCGTCGGGAGTCGAGCACAGCCACCCTGCGCGGCCCGGCGGTACGTCGGTAGCTGGCGTCGAGCAGCTCGTCGATCTCGTCCCAGTCGGTGTCGCCGGTCAGGTCCACCCCGATCCACCCGTACGCACCCAGATAGGCCGGCACGTAGCAGCGGTCTTCCACCAACAGCGCCTCCCGCTCGTCGGGGTCGACGAGCACGAGCACCGATTGTTCGTGCTGCCGGTAGACGCCGTCGACTTTCACCGATCCGCCGTAGTAGGCGAAGACCTTGGTGGTGAAGAAGGCGGGGTGTCCGTGGGAGATCTTCTCGGCGGCGTCCGGGAAGGCCAGGGCGAGCGCCCGTAGCCGACTCAGGAGCGGGTCCGCCTCGTCAAACATGATGGGATGCGGCATATCAGAAGGTAAGCACACGGTGTCGGCTGTCGCGCCCTGCCGCCACCCCGCGGAGAGTCAGGAACGAATGGCGTGCGAAGCGGTCCGCAGGGCCGTCACTCGTATCCCATGGCCGGGATGACCTTGCCGAGTGCTTCTCTGATGAACTCGCGGGTTTCGTCGTCGAACTGGTTGTTGCGGCGCGTCAGCTTGTGCGACTGGAACATTGAAGGGGTGGCGAAGTCGTCGACGCCGAGCCGTTCGAACAGGGCGCGGCGCTGTCCGGGCCAGTCGGCTGCGAGATCTTCCGCTTTCACCTCGATGTATCGCCTACCCGTCAGGTCGACCGTGTTCTTCCAGGTGAGCCATCGGTGGTAGACCGGCTTAAGGTAGGCGAGCGCGCCGTCGACGGTGGACGGTGCCCATGACTGGGCCAGGTGGGATGCGAGCACCGAGACCGGGTGACGCTTGATGTGCACGATGGTCGCTTCGGGGACCAGTTCCCAGAGGAACTCCATGCACAGCAGGTTGAACGGTGTCTTCTCGCACCAGGTCGGCTTGCCCGCGTCGGCGGCTGCTCCGCCGAACAGGGTGTCGATCAGGCCCCGCAGGATTCCGAGCAGTTCGCTCCGCTCGCTGAAATACCTGGGAAGTACCCGCCGGCGACTCAGCGGATCGAACGGCCCGGCAGGCCGGTCGACGTCCCAGAAGCCTTCCGCGGGCGCCGCTTCGTCGTAGGTGTACGCGACCAACTGCGGCCAGAGCTGTTGCACCGCGTCCCGGTAGCGCCGCTCGCCGACCAGCTCGGGAACGGTCTTGCCGCGATCGTCGCGCCGGCCGGGCACTCGTACGGTGAGGAAGTCGCTCAGCCGGCGCAGGGCATCCTCACCGACGGTGGGGTCGTATCGATCGGTCAGCGCGTCGGCCAGGTCCCGCAGGCCACCCGGGTCGACGAGAAACCGGGTCTCCATGGGAATCCGGTGGATCAGCGGATGTTCGCCGATGATGTCGGCGATCCGTGACGTTCCCGAACGACCCGTACCCGCGACGAAGACCGGCGAGGGGGAAGACATGGCGAGCAGCCAACTCTCAGCCCGGCGCCGGTGCAAGCCATTTATCCCCGTCACCCGCTGCTCCGAGCCGGACCCGCACCCCGCGCCGAGTGCGTGCCGGACGGCCGCCCCGACAGACGAGCAACGAATCATCGAAGCTGTCAGCTCCACACCGTTAGTCGGTGAGAGGCGGGTCGTCGGGCCAGCCGTGGCGGGCCTGCTCGTCCGAACGGGAGCCGGTGGAACCGTGGTGGAGATGTGGGGAGGCGATCAGCCGATCGTGCATGCGCGGTAGGACCCGCGGGGGCATTCACCCATCGGCAGTTCCGCATCCTGCGCCACGGCGGAGTGCACTGCGGCTCATGCTTGTGGGCTGCTGGCGACGACGGGCGATTCGGCCATGACCGCCGACCTTCGCTTTCGGTACCAGGCGGCGCCGAACATGGCGAGCCCGAGCACGATCATGCCGATCACGGTCGGCCAGCGCAGGTCCTGCCTCAGGTAGGTGGCCAGGAACCAACTGTGGCGCTCGGCACCGTCGGCGACGAAGAACGCGGCGACGACACCCTGGGGAAACAGCGGGACCGCCGCCAGGGCGAAGCCGACCCATTCGGCGTTCTGGGCGGGTGCGGGCAGGGCGGGCAGTCGGGGTGCTGCGTGGGCCTGTGGCTTGCGGCCGGTACGCATGGCGTGCAGAAGTTCCGGTGCCCGCGCGGCCAGGCGCTGTGCCGCCAGAAGCCCCAGGCCCCAGTAGCAGAGCAGGCCTGACACGAGGCCGACGGGCACGGCGGCCCAGCCGTACCGCACGGCGAGCAGCGCGGCCGGTGCTGCGGCCGCCGCGACGAGGACGAGCGTGACGTAGGTCAGTCCGGTCAGGCCGCTGTTGTCGTCGCTGAGTCGCAGCGGGTTGGCGCCGCGCTTGTGCGGGTCGATACCCGGGACCAGTCCGTACACCGCCAGCAGGGGCACCAGGCCGGCCGCGGCGCCGAGCAGCGCGGGCAGCAGGGCGAGCATGACCGGCCACGGTCCGCCCGCGATGGCGGTGCCGGCCAGCGTGACGACGGCTGCGGCCGGTCCGACGGCTGCCAGCCAGGCTCGCTGCCGGCCGCGGACGTCGCTGCCGTCCGGGTTGAGGATGGTGAGCCAGAGGGCGGTGCCGTCGGCGCCGTAGAGGTTCACGGTCATGCCCGCGGCCATAAGGATGAAGATCGGGCCTGCGTAGGGCAGCATGCCGGGCCAGCCCAGCAGGAGCGGTGTCGCCCCGAAACAGATACCGAAGCAGAGCGCGAAGACGAGCTGGTAGTTGCGGGCCAGGTCCCGGGACCAGGTGCGCAGTTCCCGGGCCACGATGGCGCCCTGGGCGGTGGTCGCGGTGATGGGTCGGCGGGGCCGGCCCGAGGCCGGTGGGGCTGCAGCCGGCTTGGCCAGCAGGGCGGTCCAGACCGCCAGGAGCAGCAGGTCCAACAGTGCCAGGCCGGCCAGTGCGAGGTTGTCACCGCGGATGGCGTGCAGGCCCCAGCTCGACGGGAGGTGGACGACGAACCGCGGGATGCCGTGCTGGTCGAACAGCGCGAGAAAGACCCAGATCTGGCACAGCGCAGCCAGGACGGCTCCGTTGGTGACGCCTGCCGCGACGGCGCCGATACGCGAGCGCAGGGCCAGGCGCAGTAGTCCCACGGCGACCTTCGACAGCAGGACGAACAGGGCGAGCTGCAGAATGATCGCCGGCACCGCGGTCAGCGCACCGGCCAGGTCCTGCCGGATCCCGGACACGAGCAGCCCGAGCAGCGCCGTCAGGCTCACCAGCGGCGCCAGACCGACGAATGCCGCCGCCAACAGACCTGTCGCCTGGCGGTGGGGCGTCAAGCCGAGCAGTGCGAAGTGCTCGGGCTTGAGGGTTTCGTCGCCGCCGCCCATCGCCACCGGTCCCAGCGCCCAACCCAGCATCCACAACGCGTAGATGGCTGCCAGCAGCTCGAGATCTCCGGTGGCGGCCAGGTGGAGCGTGCCGCCGGCGAGCAGAAGTCCGATGGTCAAGCCGGTGAGGGTCATCGGTTGCTGCCGGCCGCGCAGCGAGTGCCGCAGGATCGTCGCCTTCATCCGGGCCAGGGTCAACGCGACAGCCACGACAGCTCCTTCCCGGTGGTCCCGTTCGCGCCCACCAGGTCGACGAACACGTCCTCGAGGCTGCGCCCGCCACGGACCTGTTCCAGCGTTCCCGCTGCTGCCACGCGGCCCCGGTCGATGACGGCCACGTGGTCGCACAGCTGCTCGACCAGCGCCATGACGTGGCTGGACAGCACGATCGTGCCGCCGCCGGCGACGAATCCGCGCAGGATCGTCTTGATGGTCGCCGCGGAAACCGGGTCCACCGCTTCGAACGGCTCGTCCAGGACCAGTAGCCGTGGAGCGTGCAGCAGGGCTGCGGCCAGGCCGATCTTCTTGCGCATCCCGGTGGAATACTCGATCACCAAGGTTTGCTCAGCCCGGTCGAGTTCCAGGACGCTCAGCAGTTGCCCGGCCCGCCCGTCGGCGACGCCTTTGGGCAGGCCGCGCAGCAGACCCAGATAGGTGAGCAGCTCCCGGCCGGTGAGGCGCTCCGGCATGGCCAACCCGTCCGGCAGGACTCCCACCAGGGCTTTGGCCCGGGCCGGCTTCGCCCACACGTCGACGCCGAACAGGTGCGCACTGCCGCTGTCGGGCCGCAGCAGCCCGACGGCCATCGACAGCGTGGTGGTCTTGCCCGCGCCGTTCTGCCCCACCAGTCCCAGAAACGCGCCCGTGGGCACGGTCAGGTTCACGCCCGCCACGGCGGGCGTTCTCCCGAACATCTTGGTCAGCCGGTCCAGCCGCAGAGCCGGTTCGTTGTCTGTCGTGCGCACGTGTGCTGCCTTCTTCCGGTGCTCGCCTGGTCAGCGGCAGCTTTCCGCGCAGTGCGACCGAAGATCAACAACAGGCTCGATAACATGGCATTAGCTCACCCTTATTGATCGAAAGGACGCGATGGAGCTGCGTGACATCGAGATCTTTCTGACGCTCGCCGAGGAGTTGCATTTCGGCCGCACGGCGCAGAAGCTGCATGTCACGCAGGCACGTGTCAGCCAGTCGATCAAGAAGCAGGAACGCCGCCTCGGCGCCCCGCTGTTCGAGCGCACCAGCCGTATGGTGCGACTGACCCCGGTCGGCCAACGTCTGCGCGACGACCTTCGGCAGGCATACGACCTCATCCAGAGCGGCCTGGCCGGCGCCGCCGCCGAAGCCCAGGGCGCCCACGGCACTCTGCGCATAGGCGTGATGGGCGCGTTGGGCAACGAACTGAGACCGCTGATCGAGAAGTTCACCGCCGACCACCCGGCCTGCACCGTCGAGACCGCCGAGTTCCACTTCAGCGACCCGTTCTCCGCCCTACGCTCCGAGCACGTCGACATGCAGCTGATGTGGCTGCCCGTCCACGAGGACGACCTCACCACCGGACCCGTCGTCCTCACCGAGGGACGCGTACTGGCCGTGCCGGAGACCTCCGAGCTGGCCGTACGCCAGACGGTGTCCGTGGAGGACCTTGCCGGGCGCACGGTGCTCAACCCCGGAGCCGACGCACCGGACTACTGGGTAGAGGCCATGCTGCCCGCCGTCACCCCGAGCGGCCAGCCCATTCCCCGCGGCCCTCGCACGCGGACCTTCCACGAGGTCCTCGCCCTCATCGCCGCCGGGCAGCTCGTCAGCCCGCTCAACGCGCACGTCACCCGGTACTACACCTACCCCGGCGTCGTCTACCTGCCCATCCACGACGCCCCGCCCACCGAATGGGCCCTCGTTTGGCGCACCGACCGGGAGACACCGCTCGTCCGCTCCTTCGCAGAGTTGGGACACAACCGCGGGCCACAGCCGATCAAGCCGACCAGCCAGGAGTAGCAGTGCCCGGCGCACCGTGGCGCCGATGCCCAGCCACGTGCGGGGATGAGCTGGTCGACGAGGGTCCCCTCGAGAACCAGGCACTCAGACGGAGCGAACCAGCGCTCGGGGGGAGCACGCCAGTGCTGGCTCCTGCAGCCGTATCGGTCGATTGCAAAGCACGTTCACGAACGCCGCGCCGGTCAGCGGCTGCGACAGGGCGGCGCCGAACGCTCGCGGTGGGCGCATGACAAGCACTACTCCATGAAGTAGGCGGCGCTCTCCGCGTCTGCCGGGTAGTAGGACTCGATCGCGACCCCGTCGATCGTGATGTCCATCGGGGTGCCGAATGTGGTGATGGTCGAGAACAGCCGCCGCTCTCGTCCCACAGCTGCCACGGCGGCGGGCCCGGGAGGACAGCAGGGAACGACTACTGACTCCAGCGTGACCGACTCGCATCCCCCCAGCCGGCTCTTCGGAGAAGTCACTTCCCGGACCCGCCGAGACCCAGGATAGAACCCTCCTCCCGGCGGTGACACAGAGGGGAGCCAAAAGAGGACGGTCTAGTTGTCGCCTCGGTGTCCTTCGCGGACCACCGCTAACCCGCCTACCCGGGTCGTGATGCCCGCCGGCCCGCGTCGGGCCGAAGCGAGCACGCTGGCCGGTCGACCGAGGGTGTCACCCTGCTCCACCTCGATCGCGACCGTCTGCGCCCCTGTTGTGTCGAGCAGGTGGGCGGCCAGGCAGCCGGTGCTGTTGGCGTTGGCGACGTCCTCGTCGACACCGATCGCCGGCGCGAACATCCGCGCCGCACCCGGTCGGTCGCCCACCGGCGGTACGTACACGAAACAGCCGAGGAGCCCGTACCGGCGGCACGCCGCTGTCAGCCTGCCGAGGTGTGGGCAGACTCGGAGCAGCGCCGACCGGTCGTGGACCGGTACCAGCATGCGTGGTGCGCCGGGCGTGGCGATGCGTGGCGCGTCGGTCGGATGCGGGTCGTCCGCGGTGAGCCCGAGCGCGGCGACGATCGCGGCGCGCTCGTCCGGTGCCGGGTGACGCAGCGCGACGAGGCCCTGGTCGAACCACACCTCGATGCCGGCGGGGCGGCGGATCGCGACGGTGTCGAACGTGCGCCCGCCGGTGTGTTGACGGTCGTTCAGCTCGCCCAGGCGGTGCGGTTCAACCGGACGGCCTGCGCGGCAACGGTGCCGTGGCCGCAGCCGGACAGTTCGGCGGTGGCGGTGAAGAACCGGACCGGCCAGCCACCGTCCGGCGTCCGCCCTGGGCCGAGAAACGCCGCGTGCGAGGTGCCGGCGGCAGGAGCGACCGCACGCCGGTCCGCGTCCGTCGCCGCCGGGTCGTCGTCGGTGACGGCCGTGGGGCTGCCGCCCCGGCCGTCGCGCCGCACGCACGTATCAACCACTGTGACATCCGGCCAGGACATGCGCTCACCTCTGACGCTCAACGAACCGGCAACCGCGAACGGCGTCTGCCGGGCATCGACAACGTGCGGCGCTGGATTGACAGCTCACGCGCGGCGCTCAGGACCGCGAGTGCCCACCGCCTCGCCGACGCCGCCCTCAGCGGACAACCCCTCGCCTGGCTCACCCCTCCCCCGCTGCCACAGTAAGCCTGAGGAACCTGGCGATGGCCTATCGCCGCGGGCTCATGGCTCCAATCGCCTTGACCCCTCGCTTGTGAGTCCTGGGCAGCCTTCCGACCGCGTCCATTTCCGGCCGGCCCGCCGCCGTCCGACCCGCTAGCAGCACATGATCGTGCGCCGTCGTCCGTCACGGTTGCTCATGGTCGACGGGCTGATCCGGACCGGCGCTGGCGGGTAGAAGGAAAAGTGGCCGCCTGAACCGAGGCCGCCCGTGCAGCGGGGTCGCCCGGTTCCAGGCCAGGCCGCATATCCGAATTCACCGGCGCTGCCGCGTGGTACGAATGCTTCAAGCCGAGACAAAGCCGGCAGACCGGGCGGGTTGATGATGACGAGCGGTGCCAAGCTGCTGCGAAGACCCGAAGCGCCGCGGCGGGCAAACTTCCTGGAGCTGTACTTCGACCTGGTGTTCGTCGTCGCGCTCGTCCAGCTCTCGCACGGGCTGATCCAGGATCTCACGTGGAGCGGCGCTTTCCAGACCCTGGTGCTGCTGTTGGCGATGTGGTGGGTCTGGTCCGTCACGGCGTGGATAACCGACTTATACGACCCGCAGCGGCCGGCGATACAGCTGCTGGTGACCGCGACCATGCTCGGCAGTTTGGTGATGGTGGTCGCGCTGCCCGATGCGTTCGGCGAGCGAGGTCTGGTCTTCGCAGGCACGTACGTCGCCATCCATGTCGGCCGCCAACTCTTCCTCGTCCTCGCTCTGCGTGGCCATGAATTGCAGAGCAGAAGCGTGCGGGTGTTGTTCTGGTTTGGTGCGTCGGCGGTGCCGTGGATCGCGGGGGCGCTCGCGCACGGTGCGGCGCGTGGGGCGTTGTGGACGCTGGCGGTGGCCGTGGACTACACGGCACGCGGATTCCGCTTCCCCACGCCGGGGTTGGGTCGCTCGCCCGAATCGGAGTTCCCGATCGCGGCCGAGCATCTGGCCGAGCGGTACCGGCAGCTTTTCGTCATCGCGCTCGGCGAGCTGATCCTGGTCACCGCGTTGACCCTCAGTGGCACCGGCTTCGCGCCTGATCGGACTGCGGCGTTCGTGGTGTCGTTCGTCGGCACGGCGCTGCTTTGGCGGATCTACATCTACCGCTCGGGAGAGTTGTTGCCGGCTGCCATCGCGGCGGCGCCCCACCCAGACCGCTTAGCCGTGTCGGCGCTAACCGCTCATCTGCTCATGATGGCCGGCATCGTCGCGACCGCGGTGGGCGACGAACTCGTCATCGCCCATCCACTCGGGCACACACGGCCGTCCTGGGTCGCCGTCATCCTCGGCGGGCCAGCGCTGTTCCTGGTCGGGCGTTCCTTCTTCGAGTACGCGGTGTTCAGCCGCGTGTCCCGGGACCGGGTGATCGGGCTGCTCGTGTTGGTCGCCCTGACACCGCCGATGCTCCTCCTGCCGCCGCTACTGGCCGCCATCGCCGCCATCGCGGTCCTCACCGGGATCGCCATCGCCGACGCAGCACGCGCCCGCGGACGCCCACCCGAGCCGCCGTCACCACCCGGCTAGACGGAAGTGTCACCCACGTCTGGAGACTGTTCTGTCACGGACGTCCTGAGATCGACACGGTGTCGGGTCTCCGGACCTGGATGACAAATCGGCATCAGGACCTGCGTGACACTCCGCCACCTGTGGCACTGGCCCAAGTCGACGAGCTGATCAGAACCGGCGGCGACGGCCGGCTGGAACTGATCGGCCTCTCCATCACCCCCCACCGGCGGACCGTTTGGTCCCGGGCCGGAGCATCCACATCCACCAGCGCTGCCGCATGGTACGACTGTGTCAGAGGCCGACAGAAGCGACAGAAACGGGGCGAACCGGTGACGAGTGGCGTGGGCCGGCTGCTGCGGGAACCGGAGGAGCAGCGGGCGACTTTCCTTGACCTGTTCTTCGACCTGGTGTTTGTCTTCGCGCTCTTCCGCCTCTCGCATGGGCTGCTGAACCATCTGAACTGGACCGGCGCCTTCCAGGCACTTGTGCTGCTGCTCGCCGTGTGGTGGGTGTGGACCCAGACAGCGGGGATAGGCGACAGGTTCGACCCACGACGGCCGGCGATACAGCTCCTGGTCATCGGGTGCATGTTCGGCAGCATGGTGCTGGCGGCCGCGGCGCCTGGGGCGTTCGGCGAACATGGCCTGGTCTTCGCCGGCGCGTACGTCGCCGTCCAGGTCGGTCGCAGCCTGTTTCTTGTGATCGTTACACGTGGCGACGAGCGGCAGCGTACCGAGATGCGGGTGCTTTTCTGGTACGGCGTATCGGCGGTGCCGTGGATCGCGGGCGCTGTCGTGCAAGGTTGGCCGCGTGAGGTGCTGTGGTCGCTAGCGGTGGCCGTGGACTATGTGGTGCTCAGAATCGGCTGGCCCACGCCGAGGCTGGGCCGCGCCGGTGCGGCGGAATTTCCGCTCTCGGGCGAATTCCTCGCCGAGCGGCACCGGCAGTTCTTCATCATCGCTCTCGGCGAACTGATCCTGGTGACGGGACTGACGTTCACCGGCGACGGCTTCGGGGCGGACCGCAGCGCAGCGGCCGTGGTGGCGTTCGCGACGACGGTGCTGCTGTGGCGGATCTACATCCACCGAGCCGGGCAGGTGTTGGCCGAGGCCGTCACCGCAGCCCCTGATCCGCTCCGCGTTGCCGTGTCGGCGATATACGCCCACCCGGTAATGGTCGCCGGCATCGTCGCGATCTCCATCGGCGACGAACTCGTCATCGAGCACCCGCTCGGGCACACACCACCGGCGTGGGTCGCCGTCATCCTCGGCGGACCCGCACTGTTCCTCGCCGGACGGGCCACCTTCGAGTACGCGGTGTTCGGCCGGGTATCGCGAAACCGCGTGGCCGGAGTCCTCGCGCTCGCCGCCATCTCCCCGGCAACGGTCTTCCTGCCGCCGGTGCTGGTTGCCACCGCCTCTGCTCTCGTCCTGGCCGGGATAGCCCTATCCGACGCAGCCCGAGCCCGAGGACGCCCACCCGAGCCACCCTCACCACCCGGCTAGTCGCAAGTGTCACCCACGTCCCGAGACTCTTTTGTCACGGACGTCCTGAGACCCGATAAGCCGGCAGCCGGCAGCCGGCTGGTCCCTGGGGGCCACCCCTGATTTTGGGGACGTGCGCGAGGATGAATACATGCCGAATGCGAACGAGTTGCGGGCGCTCCAGGATCGGGCACTGGGACGCTGGGAGCACCTCCAAAGCGATTGGCGCCGACGCGCCAGGGTCAACAAGGTCACCTCGATGCTCCTGGTCTACCTGAGCGTGAGCCTGGCAGTCGCCGCCACCGTGTTGGCGGCGGTGCCGGCCGTTCCGAAGTGGTTGATTGCCGCCATCAGTGGCGGTACTGCCCTCGCGACGACCCTGCTGGCTGCTACCAAGGCTCAGGAACACTGGGCGCTCGCTCGGTCGATACAGAATCAGCTCTATGCCGAGCGCTTTCTCTACGAGCAACAGGCCGGCCATTACGCCCTGGCGAGCGCTTCGACCGACGAAGCGCGGGCTCGGCTCTTCTCGGAACGCATTACGGAGATCGCATTGGCGGCTCATGACTCCTGGGCGACCCGGATAGTCACCACGCCCGCTCCCGTCGCGGCCCTACCTGCGGCGCCACCCGTGACCTGATCCCACCGGCGTCTCCGCTGACGTTCAGCGGTATCGGCCCGGAGGCGACATCCGTCCGCGCTGGTCCGGCCTCGGCCGCCATCGTTGATGTCAACGGCTGATGTCAGGTCGCCGCTGCCGTCGGCCCTTACCGCCGGTACCCCCTCGCGCGCTAGGCCCGACCGCGCCAGGTCGTTGTAGACCTGTTCTAGAGTCCGGCCATGGATCGTCGACGGCCGATCCGAAACCTCCTGCGGGTGTTCTCAGCGTTCGGTCTGGTCTTCGCGATCGTCCTCGCGGCGCTAGCCTCATGGTCGGTTGCTGACGAGCGTGGGGGATCAGAGGCAATCGCTGAGGTGCTGGAGGTCGAGCATCGCGGAGCGCGAACCTTCCTGACAGTTCAGTTCACTACGAATCATGGCGAGGTGTGCGAGTCCCTCCTGCGCGTTTCGGTTGACGCGAACCGGGCTATGACTACCGGTGACCGCATCCGCGTTCACCACGCAAGGAGCGACCCTTGCCTCAGAGTGCGTGAGGCTGGCGATCGATCTGGATGGTTGGTCTTGCTCGTCGCGGTGACGCTTTTGATCGCGTTCGCCATCCTGACCTACCTTGCGTGGCGTCGGCCCCGACCTCCGCTCCCACTCCGATACGCGGGCATGCCCTGACGAGACGTACGGGGTGGACTTAGGGGTCCTAACAAAATGATCTCTGGATGTCGCGTCCCTTGTAGAGGTTGATCTACGATGTCGGGCCGTGAGGCGTGGCGAGCAGCCGCCGTGGATCGTGCCTGACGGGCTGTGGCAGCGCATCGAGCCGCTGCTGCCCAAACCTGAGCGCAACCCGCGGCACCCGGGGCGTAAGCGGATCCCGGACCGGCAGGTGCTGTGCGGGATCTTGTTCGTGCTGCACACCGGCATCCAGTGGGAGTTCCTGCCCCAACAGTTGGGGTTCGGGTCCGGGATGACCTGCTGGCGGCGCCTGGAGGAGTGGAACCGGGCCGGGGTGTGGCAGCGGCTGCACGAGCTGCTACTGGCCGAGTTGCAGGCGGCCGGCAAGTTGGACTGGTCCCGCGCCGTGATCGACTCCTCACATGTGCGGGCCGCCCGACGCGGCCCAAAAGCGGCCCGAGCCCAGTCGACCGCGCCCGCCCGGGCTCGAAGCACCACGTCCTGACCGAGGGCGCCGGCATTCCCCTGGCCGTGTCGCTGACCGGCGGCAACCGCCACGACGTCACCCAACTGCTCCCGCTGATCGACAAGATCCCGCCGGTGCGAGGCCGTCGTGGCCGGCCCCGCCAGCGCCCGGATCAGGTCTTCGCTGATCGTGCCTACGACCACGACAAGTACCGTCGGGCGGTGCGGGCCAAGGGCATCCGGCCGCGGATCGCCCGCCGAGGTCAGGCCCACGGCTCGGGGCTAGTACTCCAGCCGGGGATGTTGACCTCGGCTGAGCGGTTCGGTGCGGTGGGGGTACGAGGGCAGCCACCGTCGATCATGGACGGCTGTGTGGACTGACCATGACGCAGCGGTGGCTGCCGGATACAGGGTAGACGCCCAGCGATGGCGGGTGTTGTTCGACGACCTGATGCTGACGGTCGGGCAACGTTTCCGCAGGCCCGAGCCGCGTCACCGGGTGCGTGACTTCGTCCGGGGCCTGCTGGCGCCGCTACCGCGGAAGAACTGCTGGACCATCGCCGAGCACGCCGGGGACGCTGGCCCGGACGGGATGCAGGACCTGCTGACCCGGGTGACGTGGGACGACGCCGAGGTTCGTGCCGATGTCCGTGAGTTCGTCGGTGAGCATCTCGGTGATGTCGAGGCCGTGCTGGTCATCGACGAGACGGCTGATCTGAAGAAGGGCCGGCACACCGTGGGTGTGCAGCGGCAGTACTCGGGCACGGCCGGGAAGATCGAGAACTGCCAGCTCGCCGTGCACCTGGTCTATGCCACCGAGGCTGCTCACGCGATGCTCGACACGGCCCTCTACCTGCCGAAGTCGTGGTGCGACGACCCCGATCGCCGCGCCGAGGCCGGTGTTCCTGAGCAGGTGCGCTTCGCGACGAAACCGCAGCTGGCGGCCCGCATGATCGAGGCAGCGGTCACCGCTGGGCTGCCGTGCCGGTGGGCGGCCGGCGACGAGGCCTACGGCAACGATCCCCGCCTGGCCGCCCGGCTGCGTCAGCTGCGACTGGCCTACGTCCTGGCCGTGGCCTGCTCACATCAGGTGATCACCGGCCTCGGCGTCTACCGCGTCGACGCTCTCGCCGCCGAGCTTCCCGCCACCGCCTGGCAGCGGGTGTCCGCCGGCCGGGGCGCGAAAGGCCACCGCTACTACGACTGGTCCTTCATCGCCCTGCCCCACGCCACCGATGGCCAGGGCGGACACCACTGGCTGCTGATCCGCCGCAGCCGCCGCACCGGTGAGCTGGCCTTCTACCGCTGCTGGTCACCCGAGGTCGTCACGCTCGGCACTCTCGTCGCGGTCGCCGGCCGGCGCTGGAAGATCGAGGAATCGTTCCAGGCCGCAAAGACCGGCCTCGGCCTGGACCAGCACCAACACCGCCGCTGGGCCTCCTGGCACCGCTGGACCACCCTGGCGATCCTCGCCCACGCGTTCCTCGCCGCCGCTACCGCCGAGCACCGCAACCGCTACCAGCCGGTCGGGCTGATCCCGCTGACCGTCAACGAGCTACGCCACCTGTTCCACATCCTGATCACCGAACCTGCCCGCCGACGCTGCGACCCGCTGCTCTGGTCCATCCGCCGACGCCGCCACCAAGCCAGAGCCATGACCAGCCACTACACCCGACAAGCCCTCATCGAGCCGTGATCACGATCCCCGGCTGGAGTACTAGTAGTGCTTTGTTAGGTTGGGACGAGTTGGCGGCAGAGGGGGCAGAACCCGAGCCAGGTCGCGAGTAGGTATTGCAGTTCGCGGAGGATGGCGTACAGGCTCAGGTTCGCCCCACTGCTTTTGGG
>NZ_QGSW01000327.1:0-10947 GCF_003176715.1 Micromonospora sp. S4605 | reverse complement strand
CTCCGAAGCCGTCCGGTGCGCTGATCTCCAGGAACGCGGTGGCTCCGGCCGGCGCGCCGGCCACGTCACCGGCACCGGGCCGATCGGACCCGCCGGCCACCTCGCCGGCGAACTGCCCGGGCTCCCCGGGCGGGCCGCCGGCGCCGAAGGCGTCCCAGGACTCGGCGGACTCCAGGCTGCGGGTGGCCCGGCCGAGCAGCCCCGGGTCGAAGCCGGCTGGCGCGTCCGCCGCCGGGGACGGCGCGGCTGCCGGCCGCCCCGCGACCGCCGCGGCCAGCGTCCGCCCGCCCGTCGCGTCGACCACCCGGGGCGGCAGCCGCCGCTCCCGGGCCGGCACGGTGGCCCGCGCCACCGTGGCACCGGCCCGCTCGGTGGGCGGTACCACCAACGCGGCCAGCGGTACGTCCAGCAGGACCGTCACCCCGCCGCCGATGGTCGGGGTCAGCCGTACCGTCCACCCGTGCCGCCGGGCCAGCCGGCCCACCACGAAGAGGCCGAGCACCTCGGTGGGGGCGAGGTCGAGCCGCTCCCGCCGGGTGAGCCGGGCGTTCTCCTCGGCCAGCCGCTCCGCGGTCATGCCGATCCCCTGGTCCACCACGGCCAGTCGGGCGCCGGCGCCGGTCAGCTCACCGGTCACCACCACCCGGGTGTGCGGCGGGGAGAAACCTGTGGCGTTCTCCATCAGCTCGGCCAGCGCCAGCACCAGGTCGCCGACGGTGCCGGGGGCGGCCGAGACGCCGGGCGGCACCCGGACGTCCACCCGGGTGTAGTCCTCGATCTCGCCGAGGGCCAGCCGTACCACGTCGCCGAGCGGCACCGGCGCCACGTGGGCGTCGGCGCCGGTCGACCCGGAGAGCACCACCAGGCTGCCGGCGTTGCGGCGCAGCCGGCTGGAGATGTGGTCGAGCCGGTACAGGTGCTCCAGCCGGGCCGGGTCGGTCTCCTGCCGTTCCAGCCGGTCGATCAGCGCGAGCTGCCGGCCGACCAGGTTCTGGGTACGCCGGCCGACGTGGCCGAACATCTGCGCCACGTTGCGCCGGCCGGCCACCTGCCGCTCCACCAGCCGGGCCGCGGTGGCCTGCACCCGGTCGAACGCCCGGGCCAGGTCGCCGATCTCGTCCCGGGCCCGTACGTCGACCGGATCGAGCCGCACCGGCGGGACGTTCTCGGTGTCGTCGTCGACGACCCGGACCAGCTCGGCCTCGGCGAGCCGGGCCACCCGGTCGGCGGAGCGGGTGAGCCGGCTCAGCGGCCGGGCCACCGTCCGGGCGACCGCGACGCTGAGCAGCAGGACCACCGCCAGGATCAGCGCGGCCAGTCCGCCGACCAGGTAGGCGGCGGTCAGCGCCCGGCGCTGCTCGCCGGTCACCTCGGCGAGCACGTCCGCCACGATCTTCTTCTCGATGAACTGGCCCAGGGTGATCATCGAGCGGGCCGACGGGAAGAGCGCGTCCAGCGTCACGTTCCGGACCGCGCCGGACGGGTCGATTACGCTGGTGGTCAGGAAGTCGGCGCTGGTCCGGGCGGCCACCGCCGCGTCGTTCAGCACGGCCAGCTTGAGCTGCTCGGGGGTGATCAGGCGGCGGAACCGGCGGTTGTCCACGGTGAGCGCGGACATGCAGGCGACGAAGGCGGCGTTGGTCGTCGGATCGTTGCTCGCCTTGACCAGCACGATCAGCGTGGCGCAGGCGCCCAGCCCCTCGTCGGCCCGCAGCAGCGCGTCCAGGGCGAGCACCTGCCGCCCGGCCGCGGTCTCGGTGTCCACACTGAACGGCAGCCGCAGGGACTCGATCAGCGCCAGGTCGACCGGCCCGTACGCGTCCATGATCTGGCTCGGGGTCGCGGTGCCGGCGAGCACCGCGCGGCGCAGGTCGGTCAGCGACCGCACCCCGTCCAGCGCGTCGGCGACCGGTGCCGGCAGCCCGTCGCCCTGTTCGGCCCGCAGGTCGGCCACCCGGTCGTCCACCGTGGCGCTCTTGCGCACCAGTTCGGTGCGGCTGACCCGGCCGAGCAGCAGGCCGACCGAGAGGATGCGTTCCTGCTGCAGGTCCTGCACCAGGGTGCCGATCCGGCTGGCCAGCCGGACCCGTTCGGCGATGTCGCCGGCCCGCTGGGCGGCGGCCACCCGGTCGATCACCACCGGTACGGCGAGACCGACAGTGCTGATCAGCGGGATGACCACGAGCAGCGCGAGCTTGCCGCGGATGCGGAGCCTACCGAGCAGCATCGACCGACCCCCACTGCGCGGCGACCGGGTCGCCGGCCGGGCCGACCGGCTGGAGCGGGTGGGGCTCGTCGGGGCGCGAACCGGCCGGCGGTCGCCACGGGTCGCTCTCCGGCGCGGCGACGGCCTCCGCCCGGGCCCGCCGCATCTCGGCCGCGCGGCGCCGGGCCCGGCGGGCCGCGGCGAGCAGCACCCCGCCCAGCGTGGCCAGCAGCAGGACGGCGAGCCCGACGGCACCCAGCGCGAGCCGGCGGTCCTGGTCCAGCGCGTCGACGCGCTCGGCGAGCAGGGCGTCGAGTTCGGCGAGGATGACCGGCTGGAGCTGGGTGGCCGCCGCCTGCGCGTTCAGCCGGGCCGCGGCGACCTGCGTCGGGTCGACCACTCCGGTGCGGGCGGCCGGGTTGGAGGCGGCGGCCAGCGCCTCGACCGCGCGCTGGTAGGTGTCGAGCGGGGTGAGCACGTTGGTGCCCAGGTCGGTGCTCTCCGTGTTGTCGACCGCCGCCCGCAGGTCGGTGACCAGATCGTCGGCGGGGGTCAGGGCGGCCACCCGGAGGGCGGCGAGGTCGGTGGCGGTGCGCAGCCGGTCGGCGGCCGGCCGGCGGGCGGCGAGCGCGGTCAGGTCGGCCAGCCGCCCGGTGGCGACCACCGCCTCGGGCAGTTCCTGACCCGCCCCGTCCTGCAGGAAGAAGGAGTCCGACCCCGGGTCGCGGACCAGGCCGGAGCTCTCCCGTACCTTGCGGTACAGGTCGAGCAGCAGGTCGGTGACCTCGCTGTACGCCGCGAACGCGGCCTCGGGCTCGGCCGGCGGCCGGTCGCGCAGCGCCTCCAGCTTCGCCCGCAGCCCGGCCCAGCGTTCCTGGCTGCGCAGCTCGCTGCCGATCCGGGTGTCGACAGTGGCGGCCGCCTCGACCGCGCGGGTCAGCGGTTCCCCGGGCACCGGCCGGCCGGCGACCGCGGCGGACTGGGCGTCGACCAGCGCGTCGGTGACCGGGGCCAGGACCGACAGGTAGGTCACGCCCAGCCGCTCCCGGGCGGCCAGCGCCCGGTCGTCGTCGGTGTGTCGCCAGGTCAGGCCGAACAGCAGCGCGACCGGTGCCAGCAGGGCCACCACGAGCAGCGGCGGCAGCAGGCGGGCCGGTGCGGAGGGTCGGCGACGGGCCCGCGGGGCGGGGACGGTCATGGTCGGTTTCCTCCGGCGGGTGCGCGGGAAGGGGAAACGGCCGGTGCGGGAGTGTCGTGGGTGGAGTCCCGTCCGCCGGACCGGAAACGTAACCGAACCTCCCCGCACAGTTGCCCCCCGTCAATCAGTCGTCTTCGCGTCACTTCGCGCCATGTCACCTGACATGCAAGAGGCGAGTACGCTCCGTGCGATTCACGGAGTGACATGGATGGATCGGCGAGGTTTCCGCCGAAGATCCGAATTCACGTGATCCGAATTCGCCGCGCTGGGACGGGGCTGGACCGTGCGCGGACGCACCGCGCCGGACGCCGATCGGGGCAACCGGACGGACGTACGGAGGATCTCAGCCAACGCTCAGCCTCCGGCCCGTACCGTGTGCCGCATGAGATCGCCGTTGTCGGCCGCGCGGATCCGGCGTGCCCTGCCCACCCGCCGCCGTCGCGTGGTCGCCGCGGCGGCGGCCGTCGTGCTGCTCGCCGCCGCCGTCACCTGGGCGGTGTGGCCGCAGGAGCCGCCGGTACGCGCCGAGGCCGCGGTGCTCACCGTCCGCTCCGGACCGGCCGGGGACCAGCCGGTCGACCTGGACACCACGCTCTACCTGCCCGAGGGCGCCTCGGCCGGCCGGAAGGTGCCGGCGGTGCTGCTGGCGCACGGCTTCGGCGGCACCAAGGACTCGGTGCGCGCCGACGCCGAGGAGTTCGCCGGGCGGGGTTACGCCGTGCTGACCTGGACCGCCCGCGGCTTCGGTCGCAGCGGCGGGCAGATCCACCTGGACCACCCGGACTACGAGGTGCGGGACGCCGCTCGGCTGCTGGACTGGCTGGCCGCGCGGCCGGAGATCCGTACCGACGCCGCCGGGGACCCCCGGGTCGGCGTGGTCGGCGGCTCGTACGGCGGCGGCCTGGCGCTGCTGCTCGCCGCGCAGGACCGGCGGGTCGACGCGATCGTCCCGATGATCACCTGGAACGACCTGTCCCGGGCGTTCCTGCCGGAGAGCAGCGGCCGGGAGCCGGTCGACGGGGTGTTCAAGAAGGGTTGGGCCGGGCTCTTCTTCGGCGGGGGTGGCAACGCCGGCACCGGGCCGGCCGGGCTCTCCGGGACGGCCGCCGCCCGGCCGGAGGGCGCCCCGGCGTCCGCGGGCCCGCCGGCACCCGGGCCGGGCGCCGGGCCGGGGACCGGTCCGGGCGGTGCCCCGGCCGGGGCCGCCGACCCGTCCTGTGGCCGGTTCGCCCCCGACGTCTGCGCCGCGTACCTGCGGATCGCCACCGCCGGCCGGGCCGACCAGGCCGCCGTGGACCTGCTGCGCCGCTCCAGCCCGGCCGGTGTGCTGGACCGGATCACCGCGCCGACGCTGCTGGTGCAGGGCGCGGCGGACACCCTCTTCCCGCTGAGCGAGGCGGACGCCAACGCCCGGGGCATCGCCGCCGCCGGCACCCCCGTCCGGGTCGCCTGGTTCACCGGCGGCCACGACGGCGGCGAGGGGCCGAAGACCGACTCCGACCGGGTGCGGTTCCTGACCATCCAGTGGCTGGACCACTACGTCAAGGGTGCGGGCGACGCTCCGGGCGACGACTTCACCTGGTCCCGGATCGCCGGTTTCGACGCCCTCGACCGGGGCCTGGTGGCCACCGGCTACCGCACCGGCGACTACCCGGGCACCGCCGGCGACGCGCGCCGGGAGATCGCGGTGGCCGGCCCGGCGCAGCCGATCGCCAATCCACCGGCCGGCAACCCGGCGGCCCTCTCCTCGGTGCCCTTCGCCGGCGAACTCTCCGCGCTGCTCGGCGGGGTGGCCGGGGACGTGCCCGGCCAGCACGCCCGCTTCGAGTCGGCGCCGCTGGCCGAGGCCGTGGACGTGGTCGGCTCGCCCACCGTGTCGGTCCGGGTCGCCTCGCCGACCGGCGAGGCGGTGCTCTTCGTCAAGCTCTACGACGTCGAGCCGGGCGGCACGGCCACCCTGCCGAACGGGCTGGTCGCCCCGGTCCGGCTCACCGGCCTGCCGAGTCAGATCGACGCGGCGCGGCCGGTCACGGTCACCTTGCCGGCGATCGTCCGGCGGATCGAGGCCGGGCACCGGCTCCGGGTGGTGGTGGCCACCTCCGACCAGGCGTACGCCACGCCGGTCGAGCCGACCGTCTACACGGTGGCCCCCGGCGACGGGCCGGTGACCCTGCCCACGGTGACCGGCGAGCCGATCCCCACCACCGCCACGATCTGGCGCTGGGTGCTCGCCGGGCTGCTCGCCGCGATCGCGGTCGGGCTCGTCGTGGTCGTCGCCGTGGTCCGCCGCCGGCACCGCCGCCAGGACAGCTCCGTCCATCCCGGGTACGCGGACACTCCGCTGGCCGTGCGCCAGCTCCGCAAGGAGTACGCGGACGGCTTCGTCGCGGTCTCCAACGTGGACTTCGAGGTGCACCCCGGTCAGGTGGTCGGCCTGCTCGGCCCGAACGGCGCCGGCAAGACCACCACCCTGCGGGTGCTGATGGGGCTGACCCAGCCGACGGCCGGCGAGATCTACGTCTTCGGGCACCGGCTGGTGCCCGGTTCCCCGGTGCTGTCCCGGATCGGCGCGCTGGTGGAGGGGCCCGGCTTCCTGCCGCACCTGTCGGGCCTGGCCAACCTCAAGGCGTACTGGCGGGCGACCGGCCGGCCGGCGGCGGACGCGCACTTCGACGAGGCGCTGGAGATCGCCGGACTGGGTGACTCGGTGCACCGCAAGATCAAGAACTACAGCCACGGCATGAAGCAACGGCTGGCCATCGCCCAGGCCATGCTCGGCCTGCCGGAGCTGCTGGTGCTCGACGAGCCGACCGACGGGCTCGACCCGCCGCAGATCGCCGAGATGCGCCGGGTGCTCCAGCGCTACGCCACCGACGGCCGGGCGGTGCTGGTCTCCAGCCACCTGCTGGCCGAGGTGGAACAGACCTGCACGCACGCCGTGGTGGTGAACAAGGGCCGGATCGTGGCCGCCGGCCCGGTCGAGGAGATCGTCGGCGAGTCGCCGAGCGTCCTGTTCGAGGTGACCGACCCGGACGCCGCCCGTACCGTGCTGGACCGGCTGGACGGGGTGCGGGTGCTGCCCGACGGCGAGGGGCAACTGGTCGTGGACACCAACGGCACCGCCCGCAGCGAGGTGGTGGCCGAGCTGGTCCGGGCCGGGATCGGGGTGGACCGGGTGGTGCCGCGGCGCCGCCTGGAGGACGCGTTCCTCGCCCTGGTGGGCGAGAACTCTCGGGGAAGCGGGGACCGGTGATGGCGGGCTCTCAGGTCGAGGCGCGGTCGGACGGCGCGAGCGGGACCGGCTCGATCGGCGCGGCGCCGGGCTACCGGCCCTCGGCCACCCTGCCCTTCGCGGCGGAGTTCCGCCGCCAGGCGTCGCGGCGGCGTACCCAACTCGCGCTGGGGTTCATGGTGCTGCTGCCGCTGATCATCCTGATCGCGTTCCAGTTCGACTCCGGCGACGACGACGACAACGGGCGCGGCGAGTTCGGCAGCCTGATCGAGTTCGCCACCAGCGGCGGGCTGAACTTCACCCTGTTCACCATCTTCGTCTCCGCGTCGTTCCTGCTGGTCGTGGTGGTGGCGCTGTTCTGCGGGGACACGGTGGCCAGCGAGGCGAGCTGGGGCAGCCTGCGCTACCTGCTGGCGATCCCGGTGCCCCGGGCCCGGCTGCTGGCGGTGAAGCTGCTGGTGGCGCTCGCGTACTCGGCGCTGGCGCTGCTGCTGCTGGCCGGCACCGCCCTGCTGATCGGCACGTTGCGCTACGGCTGGGAGCCGCTGCGCAGCACGGTCGCCGCCCAACTGGAGCCGGGGGAGGGGCTGCTGCGACTGCTGGCGGTGCTCGGCTACCTGGCGGTCGTCCTGCTGGTGGTGGCCGGACTGGCGTTCCTGCTGTCGGTCACCACCGACGCCGCGCTCGGCGCGGTCGGCGGCGCGGTGCTGCTCTGGATCCTCTCCAGCATCCTGGACCAGATCACCGCGCTCGGCGCGCTGCGCGCCTTCCTGCCCACCCACTACAGCACCGCGTGGCTGGGGCTGCTCTCCACACCTGTGCAGACCGACGACGTGGTGCGCGGCTCGATCTCGGCGATCAGCTACGCGACGCTCTTCTGGGGGTTGGCGTTCTGGCGGTTCACCCGCAAGGACGTCGTGTCGTAGCGGTCGCCGCCGCGCCGACCGGATGATCTCCCGGCCCCTTCGGGCAGTTCCGGCCCGGCCCGTCTTGCCCGCCGACGGATCGATGATCTACGGTCCGCTGGCATTTCCCTGCACAACGAGACGGGGGTCTTCTTGCGTACCTTTCGTGGTGCCGTGATCGGCACCATCACCGCGATGGTCGCGGTGACGGCGGTGGCCGCTCCGGCCAGCGCCGCCGTGGCGCCGGCCGCGCCGTACACCGCGTTGACCGTCGACGGCAACCCGTACTCCTGGTGGCACCAGGGGTCGCGGGTCTTCGACCAGGCCGGCGGCGCCGCCTTCACGGTCACTCCGGGCGCCGGTGACCAGCTGGACTTCCGCGCCGACCAGGCCGGCGACGCCTGGACGTTCCGGATGTCGCCACCGAGCGGTGAGACCTGGGCCGTCGGGACCACCTACGAGCTGACCGGGGTCGAGTCGGCCGAGGGCTTCGCCTTCATCGACGTCGCGCACAACGGTGCCACCTGCGCCGAGACGCCGGGCTACCTCTCCGTCAGCGAGGCCACCCGGGACGCCGGAACCGACCGGCTCACCTCGTTCGCCGCCTTCTACGTGATCTCGTGCGGCTCCAGCCGCCACGACCTGTTCGGCGAGATCCGGTGGAACTCGACCGTCGGCTACGTCGCCGCCGGCACCGACACGATGTCGCACAACTTCGGCGACCGCACCGTCGGCGGCCCGGCGGCGAGCCGGACCATCACCGTCCGGTCGATGGGCTCCGACCCGGTGGAGTACGGCACGGCCGAGATCCACGACACTTCGGCCCCTTACTCGATCACGGCCGACACCTGCTCGGGCACGACCCGGGCGGCCGGCGAGACGTGCACCGTCACGGTGAGCGTGCAGCCCACCAAGCTGGGCGGCGCCTGGACCTCCCTGCGGCTGCCCGACAACACCGTCGTCGGCGAGCGGTTGGTGCAACTGGGCGTCAACGGCGTCGACCCGCGTACGGTCACCGTCTCGCCGGCGTCGCTGGCCTTCGGTGACCAGTACATCGCCGAGACGGGTGGCACCCAGTCGGTGACCGTGACCGGCACCGGTGACACGCCGATCACCTTCGGCGCCGCCACCATCGGCGGCACCGACGCCGCGTCGTTCGGCGTCAAGGCCGACACCTGCAAGGGCGCCACCCTGGCGAAGAACCAGACCTGCCGGGTCGACGTGGTCGCCAAGGCCGCCGGCGGGGGAGCGCGGAGCGCCACCCTCCAGCTGCCGAACGACAGCCTCACCAACCCGCGTACCGTGCCGCTGACCCTCAACGGCGTGGTGGGCGCGCGGGGCACCTACTACCCGCTGACGCCGGTGCGGATCATGGACACGCGCACCGGCAACGGCGCCCCGAAGGCCAAGCTGGGCCCCAACGGCACGGTGAACCTGCAGGTGACCGGGCGGGGCGGGGTGCCGTCGACCGGGGTGGGCGCGGTGGTGCTCAACGTGACCGTCGCCGAGCCGACGGCGTCGAGCTACCTGACCGTGTACCCGGCCGGGCAGGCGAAGCCCACGGCCTCGTCGCTGAACTTCGGCAAGGGCTGGATCCGCTCGAACTCGGTGACGGTGGCCGTCGGCGCCGGCGGCAAGGTCGCCATCACCAACTACGCCGGCTCGACCCACGCGATCGTCGACGTGGTGGGCTACTACGCCAGCGACAACACGCCGATCATCAGCGGCGTCGGCGTCGGTGGGCAGTTGCAGCCGGTCGTGCCGCGGCGGCTGTTCGACAGCCGGAGCGACTGGGGCAGCAAGCTGCCGGCCGGGAACCAGGTCCGCCTCGCCGTGAACTACGGCCCCGACGCCAACTGGCGGATGCGGGCCGTGGTGGTCAACATCACCGCGGTGTCGCCGTCGGCCAGCGGGTTCCTCACCGCGTGGAACGGCGAGTGGCCGGAACCGACGACGTCCACCGTCAACTACGGGGCCGGGACGGTCACGCCGAACCTGGCGGTCGTGCCGGTCCGGCACTGCACCGACTGCCCATGGGGGGTGGATCTGCCGACCTTCGGCGTCTACACGCACAAGGACACCCACGTGATCGTCGACATCGTCGGCTTCATCGACGACGGCAGCCTCGCCAACGGTCTGCGCTTCGACCCGAAGACGCCGACCCGGATCGTGGACAGCCGGATCGGTCAGGGCCTGCCCACCAACCCCGGCCCGGCCGTGATCGGCACGGTCACCGCGCCCGGATCGGTGGTGGCCGACAACACCCGGGCGCTGGCGCTCAACGTCACAGCGGTCAGCCCCACCGCCAGCACCTACCTGAAGCTGTGGCCGAACGGCATCACCGGCATCGACCAGCCGGACGTGAGCAACCTGAACGCCGCGGCGGGACAGACGGTGGCGAACGCCGCCGTCACCCTGATCGGCCCGACCGACCGGTTCAACGTCTACAACCACTCCGGCACCACCGGTGTGGTGGCCGACGTCGTCGGCACGTACTGGCTCTACCCCGGCACCGCCAGCGGTTCCGCCGGGCAGGGCGTCTCCGGTGACACCTCGCGGTCGCCGTACCGGCTCGGGGACCTGCCCACGCCGGACAAGGTCCGCAAGTGACCGGCTGGCCGGCAGCAGCACCGACCGGCGGTGGCCTTCGCGCAGGCGAAGGCCACCGCCGTCGTCCTGCTCGGGCGTCTTGCTCGGGCTCGGGCTACAGCAGCGGCGCCGACCGGGTGGGCTC
Organism: Micromonospora sp. S4605; assembly: GCF_003176715.1. Taxonomy (NCBI): domain Bacteria; kingdom Bacillati; phylum Actinomycetota; class Actinomycetes; order Micromonosporales; family Micromonosporaceae; genus Micromonospora; species Micromonospora sp. S4605. Next base: position 672 of record NZ_QGSW01000327.1, on the reverse strand, counting down.
CGGCGTTTCCGGGGCCGGCGGGGTCGGCGTGGGCGCCGGGACGGTGACCTTCTTCCAGGCGCTGACCCCGACCCGGCCGGTGTTGCCCAGGTCGATCGGGCCGTCCAGCTCGACGGCCTGCGGCGGCTGGCCGGCGGCCGGGGCCACCTCCAGGCGCTCGCCGTTGGTCGCGACAACTGTGGAGTCGGTGACCAGGTTGCGCCAGAGCAGGGCGGCGCCGGCCCGCTCGCCCGGTTGCAGGATCAGCGGCCGGGGCGGGTCGTCGAAGCCCGAGGTGATGCCCTTCGCCCCCTCGACCACCTGGACCGGGATCGCCGCGCCGTCGCCGTCGAACAGCCGCAGGGACGGGTAGCCGTGCACCGGGTACGCCGCCGTACCGCAGTTGATCAACTCCACGCCGAGCGCGCGCAGGCCCATCGCGGCCTCGGTCCCCAGGGCCCGGATCCGGACGCCCGAATCCGGGCACCGGTCGGGCCCGTCGGTTGCCGGTCCCGTCGGGCTCGCCCCGACCGTTCCGGACGCGGCCGGCCCGTCCCCGCCCATCCCGGCGTGGTCGCCGGTGCAGGCACCTGTCTCTTATACACATCTCCGAGCCCACGAGACCGGAGCCTACCTCGTATGCCGTCTTCTGCTTGAAAAAAAAAAAACGTTTTTTATCGAAACATTAATGAA
>NZ_QGSW01000150.1:0-10992 GCF_003176715.1 Micromonospora sp. S4605 | reverse complement strand
GGCCGGGAGGGCGCGGGACCGGCCTCCCGACCGGGCTGGCCGGAGGCGGCGGCCAGCACGGCCCGCTGCACCGGCTCGATCTCCATGCCGAGGTCGCCGGCGAGCTTGCGGACGTACTCCGGGCGCTTCTCCCGGTCCTTGAGCTTGGCGACCAGGGGCGCGGCCCGGCGCATCGCCTCCACCCGGCCGTCGACGGTGTCCAGGTCGTAGCGGCTGATCACGTGGCGCAGCGCGAAGTCGACCAGCGGCTCGCGGCGGGCGACCAGGTCGCGCACCGCCAGGTCACCCTTGGCCAGCCGCAGCTCGCACGGGTCCATGTTGTCGGGGCTGACCGCGATGAAGGTACGCCCGACGAAGCGCTGGTCGTCCTCGAACGCGCGCAGCGCGGCCTTCTGCCCGGCGGCGTCCCCGTCGAAGGTGAAGATGATCTCGCCGGCCCGCTCGTCGCTGTCGAAGAGCACCCGGCGCAGCACGGCGATGTGGTCGGCGCCGAACGCGGTGCCGCAGGTCGCCACCGCCGTCGGCACGTCGGCCAGGTGGCAGGCCATCACGTCGGTGTAGCCCTCGACCACGACCACCTTGCCCTGCTTGGCGATCTCGCGCTTGGCCTGGTCGATGCCGTAGAGGACGTGCGACTTCTTGTAGATCGGCGTCTCGGGGGTGTTCAGGTACTTCGGGCCGTCGTCGTCGTCGAAGAGCTTCCGGGCGCCGAAACCGATCACGTCACCGGTGATGTCCCGGATCGGCCACATCAACCGGCGGCGGAACCGGTCGATCAGCGAGCCGGAGCGGGCCGGCCGGGACAGCCCGGCGGTGACCAGCTCGTCGTGCGTGAAGCCCTGCTGGCGCAGGTGCTTGGTGAGCAGGTCCCAGCCGTCCGGGGCGAACCCGCACCCGTACCGCTCGGCGGCGGCCTTGTCGAAGCCGCGGCGGGCGAGGAACTCGCGGGCCGGCCGGGCACCGGCCGTGCCGAGCTGGGCCCGGTAGAACTCGACGGCGGCGGCGTGCGCGGCGACCAGGCGCTGCTTCTGCCCGTGCTGCGGGCGGGCGGCCCGCGGCGCGGCCTGGTCGCCCTCGACGTAGCGCAACTGGATACCGGCCCGGGCGGCGAGCCGCTCGACGGCCTCGACGAAGCTCAGGTGCTCGGCGTCCATCAGGAACTTGATCGCGTCGCCGCCGGCGCCGCAGCCGAAGCAGTACCAGACGTTGCGGGCGGGCGAGACGTTGAACGAGGGGCTCTTCTCGTCGTGGAACGGGCACAGGCCCTTGAGGTTGCCGCCGCCGGCGGACTTCAGGGTCACCGTCTCGGAGATCACGTCCGCGATCGAGGTGCGCTCGCGGACCAGCGCGATGTCCTCGTCCCGGATCCGCCCAGCCATGCTCGCCACCCCCTCGGCGTACATCCTGCCCTGCCGGACCGACGCTCCGCCGCCGGGGGACGCCCCGGTGTGGCGCCGACCGCCACGCCGGCCCGGCGGAAGGACATCACCGGACGATCGGGGCGCGGACGCGTCCGGAGCTACTCCCCGGCCGACCGCTCCCGGCCGGCGACGTCGGACCGGTCGCCCCGCCCCGGTATGGCGGCGAGCAGGGTGTCGAGCGCCTGCCGCTCGGTGCCGAGCCGCGCGATCGCGTCGGCGATGCGGGCCCGCTCCCGCTCCAGGTGCTCGACCATGCCCGGGCACGCCGACGGGGTCAGGCGCCCACCGTCGTCGTGCACGCAGTGCAGCACCTGCGCGATGACGGCGGTGGGGAGCCCGGCGGCGAGCAGGGACCGGATGTGGGAGACGGTGACGACGTCCGAGTCGGCGTACTCGCGGTAGCCGTTGGCCAGCCGCACCGGGCGGAGCAACCCCTGCTCCTCGTAGTAGCGCAGCAGCCGCGCGCTCACCCCGGTCTCGCGGGCCAGCGCCCCGATCCGCATGTGAGCTGCCCCATTCAGCCGTTGACCTTCACACCGGTGACAAAGCTTAGCTTTTCTCCCGTCGATGGCCGGCGGGACGAAGGAGCAGAGCATGGCGGGCGCGGTGATCATCGGGGCGGGACCGGGCATCGGGCGGGCGGTCGCGTTGCGGTTCGCCCGGGAGGGCCTGCCGGTCGCGCTCCTCGCCCGCACCGGGGCGACGGTGCGGGCGGCGGCCGAGGCCGTCGCCGCGCTCGGCGTACGGGCGGTGCCGTTGACCGCCGACAGCACCGACGAGACGGCGCTCCGGGCGGCGCTGGACGCGGCGGCCGACGAACTGGGCCCGCCGGACGTCGCGGTGTACAACGCCGCGATCATCCAGGCGGACTCGGTCGGCGAGTTGTCCGTCAGCGCCCACCAGGCCGCCTGGGCGGTCAACGTGGTGGGGGCGCTCACCACGGCCGCGCACGTCCTGCCCGGCATGGCCCGGCGCGGCGGCGGCTCGTTCATCGTCACCGGCGGGATGCCGGAGCCGAAGCCGCGGTACGTTTCCCTCTCGCTCGGCAAGGCCGGCGTGCGGACCCTCGTGGCGCTGCTCGACCAGGAGTACGGACCGGCCGGGGTCCACGTGGCCACGGTCACCGTCGCCGGTGCCGTCGCCCCCGGCACGGCGTTCGACCCGGACGACATCGCGGAGCACTACTGGCGCCTGCACACCCAGCCCCGGCAGCTGTGGGAGCGGGAGGTCGTACACGACGGGGAGACCACCGCCGGCCGGTGAGGTCGGTCCGGTGGGCGCGGGTCACCGGGGGCGGCGGCGCAGGTAGCGCCGCACCGGCGGCGGATCCTCCTCCTGGTACGACCGAGCCGCGCGGATCGCGGCGGCCAGGCCGTAGCGGCGGTTGCGGGCCGGCGGGTTGACCGTGGGGTCCCGGGACATGTCCCGGACCAGCGCCACCGCGAGGCCGAGCATCACCACCACGAACGGCAGCGCCACCATGATCGTCGCCTGTTGCAGCGCGTCCAACCCGCCGGCCAGCAGCAGCACCGCCGCCGTCGCGCCGATCAGCACCCCCCAGGTGACCACCAGCACCCGGTGCGGACGCAGCGCCCCCCGGGAGGTCAGCGAGCCGAGCACCAGCGACGCGGAGTCGGCGCTGGTGACGAAGTACAGCCCGATCAGCACCATGGCCAGGACGCTGGTCAACGTCGCCAGCGGCAACGCGTCCAGCAGGCCGAACAGTGCCTGCTCGGTGCCCGCCCCGACGTCCGCGACCAGGTCGCGCGCGCCGGTGGCCTGCGCCCGCAGCGCACTGCCGCCCAGCACCGCGAACCAGACCGCGCTGGCCCCGCTCGGCACCAGCAGCACCCCGACCAGGAACTGCCGGATCGTCCGCCCCCTGGAGATGCGGGCGATGAAGGTGCCCACGAACGGCGCCCAGGAGATCCACCACGCCCAGTAGAAGATCGTCCAGGAGCCGAGCCACGACGGGTCGGAGAAGGCGCCGGTACGGGTGGACATGAAGAGCAGGTTGCTCAGGTAGTCGCCGACCGAGGCCGGCAGCACCTCCAGCGTGTAGATGGTCGGCCCGACCACGAAGACGAAGAGCATCAGCAGCACCGCCAGCAGGACGTTGGTGGTGGAGAGCCACTTGATGCCCTTGTGCAGGCCGGAGAAGGCGGAGATCACGAAGGCCAGCGTGAGCGCGCCGATCACGACCAGCTCCACCGCTGTCGTGTCCGGGACGCCGGACACCAGGTCGAGGCCGGCGGCGACCTGGAGCGCGCCGAGGCCGAGGCTGGTCGCCGAACCGAACACCGTGGCGAAGACCGCCAGCAGGTCGACCGCCCGCCCGGCCGCCCCGTCGGCCCGGTCGCCGAGCAGCGGACGGAACGCGGCGGAGATCCGGTTCTCCCGGCCCTTCCGAAAGGTCGAGTACGCCAGCGCCAGCGCCACCACCGCGTAGATCCCCCAGGGGTGCAGCGTCCAGTGGAAGAGCGTGTACTGCATGGCCGTCGCGCCGGCCGCGCCGGTCTGCGGTGCGACGCCGGTGGCCGGCGGGGGCGTCGCGTAGTGCTGGATGGGCTCGGCGACGGCGAAGAAGACCAGGCCGATCCCCATCCCGGCGCTGAACATCATCGCGATCCAGGCCAGCGAGCTGAACTCGGGCTCGTCCTCGTCGGCACCGAGCCGGATCCGGCCGAACCGGCTCGCCGCGATCACCACCGCCAGCACCAGGAAGGCGTCGGCCGCCAGGACGAAGAACCAGCCGAAGGTGTCGATCGTCCAGGCCAGCCCGGACTCCCCGAAACCCGCCAGGGAGCCGCGGGCGAAGACGCCCCAGGCCACCACGGCCAGCACCCCGCCGACGCTCAGCACCAGCACCACCGGGTCGACGCGCCCCCGGTGTGCCGGCACCTCCTGCTGCTCGGTCATCCGCACCCCCGTCCCATCCTGCTGAAGAAGGCGGGGCGGCCGGCGAGTATCGCGGAAACGTCAGCCCGGGGGGCTTCGCCGGGGGTCGCGGCGGGTCAGGCGGCGAGGGCGGTGGACTCCTCCGCATCGACCTGGCGGTTCCACTCGGGCTTGGTGGAGCGCCAGCCCTCGTCGTTCATGCCACGCCGCCAGTAACCGGAGATGGAGAGCCGCTCCCGGGCCACGCCCCACTCCACGCGCAGCAGCCGGCGCAGTTCCTTGACCCAGGTCGCCTCGCCGTGCACGAAGGCGTGCACGTCACCGGGCGGGAACTCCACCTCGCGGACCGCGGCCAGCAGCGCCGCGCCGACCGGCCGGTCGCCTCGGTGCAGCCAGGACAGCCGGACCGCGCCGGGGCTGAGCAGCGGCTGCTCGTCGGCCGGGTCGCCGATCTCGACCAGCGCGACGGCCGGGGCGCCGACGGGCAGCCGCTCCAGGGCGGCGGCGATCGCCGGCAGCGCGCTCTCGTCGCCGACCAGCAGGTGCCAGTCGGCGGTCGGGTCGGGCGCGTACGCCCCGCCGGGGCCGACGAAGCGCACCGGGTCGCCCGGGCGCAGCGCGGCCGCCCACGGGCCGGCCAGCCCTTCGTCGCCGTGGTGCACCACGTCGACGGTCAGCTCCCCGGCCAGCGGGTCCCAGGCCCGCACGGTGTACGCGCGCAGCCGGGGCCACTGCTCGCGAGGCAGGTCACGACGGATCGCGGCCAGGTCCACCGGGTCGGGGTGGTCGACCCCGGGCGCCGGGAAGAGGATCTTGATGTAGTGGTCGGTGAACTCGCCGACCGGTAGGCCGGTCAGTTCCTCACCGCCGAGCACCAGCCGGATCAGGTGCGGGGTGGGCCGCCAGGTGCGCAGCACCCGGGCGGTGGTGACCTTCTTGGCGCGCTCCGTCATGCCAGTTAGGTTAGCCTAACTTCGGCACGTCCCCGACCGGGGTACCGCCCACCAGCCGCGTGTGCCAGGCGACCGCCGCCGGGTCGGTGAGCGAGGCCACCTGGTCGACCACCACCCGCAGCCGGGCGGCGTCGTCCGGGGCGGCCCGCCACAGCGGCGCGAAGACCGGGTCCAGCGCGTCCGGCGCCCGGTCGGCCAGCACCGCCACCAGGTCGGCGATCACCTCGCGCTGCCGCTCGTACCGGCCCCGCGCGCCCGGCCGGCGCAGCACGTAGCGCAGCGCGATGCCCTTGAGCAGGGCGCAGCGGGCCCGGATCGACCGCGGCACGACCAGGTCGGCGGCGTACCGGCGGTGCGGGCCGGCGCCGAAGCGCTCCTGGGTGGCGGCCACCGCGGCGGAGACGAAGCGGCCGGTCAGCACGCTGGTGGTGGCCTTCAGCGCCGCCTGCGCGCGGTGGCTGCCGTCGTACCCGGCGAGCGGGGCGAGCACCGGGTCGGCGAGCAGGTCGACCAGCACCTCGCCGAGGTCGGCCGGGGACTCGCCGGAGTAGGTGGCGGCGACGTCGGCGCAGAGGGCGGCCCGCTCGTCCGGGTCGGTCAGCAGCGGGTGCAGCGTGACGTAGCCGCCGTGGATGCCGTCCTCCACGTCGTGCACCGAGTAGGCCACGTCGTCGGCCCAGTCCATCACCTGCGCCTCCAGGCAGCGCCGGTCACCGCCCGGCCCGCCGGTGCGCAACCAGTCGAAGACCGGCCGGTCGTCGGCGTACACCCCGAACTTGCGCTGCCCCGGACGGCGCGGCCAGGGGTACTTGGCGACCGCGTCGAGCGACGCCCGGGTCAGGTTCAGCCCGGCGGAGGAGCCGTCCGGGGCCAGCACCTTGGCCTCCAGCCGGGTCAGCACCCGCAGCGTCTGCGCGTTGCCCTCGAAGCCGCCGCAGGCCGCGGCGAGCTGGTCCAGCGCGGCCTCGCCGTTGTGCCCGAACGGCGGGTGGCCCAGGTCGTGGGCCAGCCCGGCGGTGTCCACCACGTCGGGGTCGCAGCCCAGCCGCGCGCCCATCTCGCGGGCGATCTGGGCGACCTCCAGCGAGTGGGTGAGCCGGGTACGCAGGAAGTCGTCGGTGCCGGCCGTGTGCACCTGGGTCTTCGTGGCGAGCCGGCGGAAGGCCGCCGAGTGCAGCACCCGGGCGCGGTCCCGCTCGTACGGCGACCGGCCGTAGCCGGAGTCCTTCGGCGGCTCCTCGACCCGGCGCTCGGCCGGGTCGTCCGCCCCGGGCCGGCCGGGCTCGGGCTGGCCAGTCAACCGGCCACCGGCCTGGTCACGCTGCCGGCACACCCCTGTTGAGTGCGGGGCTCGCAGAACCGGCTCACTCCTCGCGCTCGCGCAGCACGCAGAACTCGTTGCCCTCCGGGTCGGCCAGCACCGTCCACCCGACGTCGCCCTGCCCGACGTCCACGTGCCGGGCGCCCATGTCCACCAGCCGCTCGACCTCGGCCTCCTGGTCGCTGGGGCGCAGGTCGAGATGCAGCCGGTTCTTGCCCTCCTTGCCGTCGGGCACCGGCACGAACACGATGCCCGGCAGCCGGTCGGCGGACTGGCGGATCTCCACCTCGTCCGGCTTCTCGGTGACCACCTGATAGCCCAGCGCCTCGGCCCACCAGCGGGCGAGTCGGGCCGGGTCCCGGGCATCGACGGTCAGGCTCTCCCAGGCGCTGCTCATGTCGATCAGGGTACGCCCGGACGGCCGCTCCGGCGCGCCCGCGATGTCCGGTGCGGCGGCCCGCAACCCCCGATCAGACGAGAGTTGCCAACCGATCGCCGACCGTCACGGGATCGCGGGACGGCATGGGCCACCGGTAGCGTCTTCGATGCGGAACGTGACCGACCGACCGGAGACACGACGGGGAGACACGCGTGGACGAGGACGTGGTGGCAACGGAGTTGCGAGGGCTGCGCCGGCGCCGCCCGGAGGTCGTCGGCACGGTGCTCGCCGGCACCGACGGCCTGCCCATCTCCAGCGACCTGCCGACGACGGACGCGACCCACCTGGCAGCGCTGGCGGCGGCCGGCTTCGGCCTCGGCAGCCGGATGGCCGACACGGCACGCCGGGGCGAGCTCCGCGAGTCCGTGGTGCACACCTCGGCCGGCTGCGTGGTGACCTACCCGGCCGGCCCCGACGCGCTGCTCACCCTGGTCACCGAGGCCACCGGCGACCTCGCCGCGCTGCACGCCGACGCCCGCGCGGTCGCCCGCCGGGCCGGTGCCGCGCTGGAGCACCGGCGTCCGGTCGGCGCCAGCGCGCTACCGGCCACCCACGGCCCGCTCGCCACGCGCACCCCCACCCGGACCACGCTGCCGACCCGGCGCGTCACCCGGCACCCGCACGCCACCTGGCGCCGCCCACCCGTCTGAGCCGGCCGCACCGAGGGGGTCACTGCCGTCGCCGGCCTCCGCAGCCGCGACCGGCGGCGGACCCGATGACCGGGTCCGCCGCCGGGGCGTACGGATCAGCGGGTCAGCGACTGTCCGAGCCGGCCGTCTCGATGGCGGCCCGGCCGGCCTCCAGCCGGGCGACCGGCACCCGGAACGGCGAGCAGGAGACGTAGTCCAGCCCGACCTCGTGGAAGAAGTGCACCGACTCGGGGTCGCCGCCGTGCTCGCCGCAGACGCCGAGCTTCAGCCCCGGACGGGCCGCCCGGCCCTCCTCGGCGGCGATCCGGACCAGCCGGCCCACCCCCTCCCGGTCGATCGACTCGAACGGCGAGATGCCGAAGATGCCCAGCTCCAGGTAGCGCCAGAAGAACGCGCCCTCGACGTCGTCGCGGGAGAAGCCCCAGCCCATCTGGGTCAGGTCGTTGGTGCCGAAGGAGAAGAACTGCGCCGCCTCGGCGATCTGCCCGGCGGTCAGCGCCGCCCGGGGCACCTCGATCATCGTGCCGATCAGCACCTCGACGCCGCTGTCGCCGACCACCTCGGCGATGATCTTCTCGGCCTCGGCGCGTACCGTCTCCAGCTCCTGGACCGCGCCGACCAGCGGGACCATGATCTCCGGGCAGGCCGACCCGCCGGACCGGGTGACCGCGACGGCGGCCTCGGCGATGGCCCGGACCTGCATGGCGAACAGGCCCGGGATGACCAGGCCGAGCCGCACGCCGCGCAGGCCGAGCATCGGGTTCTCCTCGTGCATCCGCCGGACGGCGGCGAGCAGGGCCTCCTCCTTGGCCACGTCCTCGCCGCGTTCCTGGGCGACCGCCACGTTGACCGCGAGCTGCTCCAGCGGGGGCAGGAACTCGTGCAGCGGCGGGTCGATCAGCCGGACGGTGACCGGCAGGCCGTCCATCTCGCGGAAGATCTCGATGAAGTCCTCGCGCTGCAACGGCAGCAGCGCGGCGAGGGCGTCCTCCCGCTCGGCGTCGGTGGCGGCGAGGATCAGCCGCTCGACCAGCTCCCGGCGGTCGCCGAGGAACATGTGCTCGGTGCGGCACAGGCCGATGCCCTGGGCGCCGAAGCGCCGCGCCCGCGCCGCGTCCGCGCCGGTGTCGGCGTTCGTCCGGACGGCCAGCCGCCGCCGGGCGTCGGCGTGCGTCATGATCCGGTGTACGGCCTGCACCAGCGCGTCGTCGGTCTGCTCCGGGTCGAGGGTGCCCTCGAAGTACTGCACCACCTCCGACGGCATGACCGGCACCTCGCCGAGGTAGACCTTGCCGGTGGTGCCGTCGATGGAGACGACGTCGCCCTCGGTCACGGTCTGGCCGGCCACGGTGAACTTCCGCTGCGGGATGTTGATGTCCAGCTCGTCGGCGCCGGAGACGCAGGTCTTGCCCATGCCCCGGGCCACCACGGCGGCGTGGCTGGTCTTGCCGCCGCGCGAGGTGAGGATGCCCTTGGCGGCGATCATGCCGTTCAGGTCGTCGGGGTTGGTCTCCCGGCGGACCAGGATCACCGACTCACCCTCGGCGGCCAGTTCGACCGCGCGGGCCGAGGTGAAGACCACCTTGCCGACGGCCGCACCCGGCGACGCCCCGATGCCCTTGGCCACCGGCTGGAACTCGTGGTCGAGCTTGAACCGGGGGAACATCAGCTGGGCCAGCTGCGCGCCGTTGACCCGGTGCAGCGCCTCGTCCAGGTCGATCAGGCCCTCGTCCACCAGTTGCCCGGCGATGACGAAGGCGGCCGCGGCGGTGCGCTTGCCGACCCGGGTCTGCAGCATCCAGAGCTTGCCGCGCTCGATGGTGAACTCGATGTCGCAGAGGTCCTTGTAGTGCCCCTCCAACCGGGCCATGTAGTCGAGCAGCTCGTCGTAGGACTTCTTGTCGATCCGCTCCAGCTCCTGCAGCGGCACCGTGTTGCGGATGCCGGCGACCACGTCCTCGCCCTGGGCGTTGGCCAGGTAGTCGCCGTAGATGCCCTGCGCGCCGCTGGCCGGGTCCCGGGTGAACGCGACGCCGGTGCCCGAGTCGGCGCCCAGGTTGCCGAAGACCATCGCCACCACGTTGACAGCGGTGCCCAGGTCGGCAGGGATGCGCTCCTGCCGGCGGTAGATCACCGCGCGTTCGGCGTTCCAGGACTCGAACACCGCGCGGATGGCCAGGTCGAGCTGCTCGCGCGGCTCCTGCGGGAACTCCCGCCCGGTGTGCTTGCTGAAGATCTTCTTGTACGCGTCGACCAGGCCGCGCAGGTCGTCCGCGTCGAGGTCCAGGTCGTTGGTGGTGCCCTTGGCCCGCTTGACGTCGTCGAGCGCGTGCTCGAACTCCTCGCCCGGTACGTCGCAGACGGTCTTGCCGAACATCTGGATCAGGCGGCGGTAGGAGTCCCAGGCGAACCGGTCGTTGCCGCCGGCCTGGGCGCTCAGCCCGACCACGCTGCGGTCGTTGAGGCCGACGTTGAGGACGGTCTCCATCATGCCGGGCATGGAGAACTTGGCGCCGGAACGGACCGAGACCAGCAGCGGGTCCTGCGGGTCGCCGAGGCTCCGGCCCATCTCCCGCTCCAGCGCTTCCAGGTGCGCGGCGATCTGCTCGGCCAGCCCGGCCGGCTCCGCTCCGGTGGCGAGGTAGGCCTTGCAGGCCTCGGTGGTGATGGTGAAACCGGGCGGGACCGGCAGGCCGAGGTTGGTCATCTCGGCCAGGTTGGCCCCCTTGCCGCCGAGCAGGTCCTTGAGGTCCTTGTTGCCCTCGGCGAAGTCGTAGACGTACTTGTGTTCCGCCGTCTCTTGCGCTGCCACCAGAGCCTCCCACGCGCGCCGGTCCGACACTTAACGAAGGTTTAGTTGCTCCCAATACCCCGCGGCCGGCCACCGGTAATCCGGTGCCCCGCCAGCCGGTGGGCGAAGGTTAAGCGAACAACGGGTGGGCTGGGACCGTTCGGTGACAATAGGCACAGCTATCACGACTATCCGCGTTCGTGCCAGTTTCTGGGAACGCTTCCACGCGCACGATCACGCAATCCCGGCCTCCCCTCGTACCCTTGACGGCACGCGTTTCGGTGAACTTCACCTTTGCCATAACCGCCGCGAATACACCCGGGAGCCGCTGCCGTGTCCACCCTCCCCTCCGCCGCCGACCAGGACGGATCCGCGCTGAGCCAGCAGTCCGCCGCCGACCAGGACCTGCTGCCGCTGCGCGAGCCCGCCGCCGCCGACCTGGCGCGTACCGCCGCCCGGGCCGCCGGTGATCTGCTCGCCCCGCCCACCCCGGTCCGCCTCGGCGACGTGGTGCCGGCC
>NZ_QGSW01000324.1:0-11014 GCF_003176715.1 Micromonospora sp. S4605 | reverse complement strand
CCGCGCCAGCCGAGCCGCCGGCTCGCTGGCCGCCGGGCGGACCCAGACCCAGCCGGACGGCCGCTGGTTCCGTGCCCCGGCCGGCCCGCAGCGGGCCTGCCTGGACGCCCCCGACGGGGCCACCTTCGCGCTCACCCTGCAGCGCTGGACCGGCACCGGCTGGCGGACCGTGGCCCGCGCCGACGCCGACGCCGACGGGGCGGCGGCCCAGCTGGCCACCGAGGGCCCGGCCGGCGCGTACCGCTACCGGGTGACCGCGCTGCGCGGCTCCGGCGACTACACGCTGGCGTTCTCCGCCGGCTGACCCACCCGACCGGGCCGGTCGCCGACATCCCCGTGCACGTCGGTGACCGGCCCGGAGCCGGGTGCGGCGTCCGGTGGACGCCGCCGGTCAGCCCCGCCCGAGGCGGCGGCGGAGCAGCAGCAGGCCCGCTCCGAGGGCCAGCAGCACCGCGCCGGCCAGGGCGTACGCGCCGCCGGCCGGTCCGGTGCGGGGCAGCTGCCCCGGCTCCTCGGCGGGCGTCGTCGGGGTCGGCGTGGCGGTCGACCCGGCCGGCGGCGCCGTGGTGGCGCCGGCCCCGGCGCCACCGGTCAGCCGCAGGGTGACCGAGGTGTCCTTGTTCGTGTACCGGTCGACCGGGGCCAGGTACAGCCGGACGGTGCGCTCGTCGCCGCCGACCGCGAGGCGCACCCGGAAGGTGTCCGTGGCCCCCGCCCCGAGCGTCCCGAGCCGCAACAGTTCGCAGCCCGCACCGGCCATCCGGCCGCTGTCCGAGCACGCCGGCGCGGCGACCCGCACACCGTCGGGAGTGCTGACGTTCAGCGCGTAGCCGCCGACGGCGAAGCTGCCGGTGTTCGTCACCCGGACCGTCACCGTGGCGGCTCCGCCGTCGACCGCTCCGGCGGTGGCACGTAGCCGCAGCGACGTCCGGTCCGGCCAGTTGATCCGGAAGTCGTGCGGCCGCCCGGTGGCGCCGCTGCCGTCCCGGCCGGCGACCGAGCCCCACGCGACGACGCCGAAGACCGGCTCGCGCGCCGCCGAGGTCAGCGTCAGCCGGTGGGTCCGCCGGCCGCCGGCGGCCAGTTCGGCGCCCCCGCAGACGAAGGTGCGGGCCGACCCGGCGACGGGGTCGCAGTCACCGCCCGAGGTCAGGCCCACCCCGGACGGCAGGCGCAGCACGAAGAAACCCTTAGCCGCCGCCGCTCCCTCGTTGCTGACGGTCACCTCCACCGGGCCGGACGGCCGCCACGGGTCGCCGCCGAGGAAGGCGATGTCGCCCCGCGCGCTGATGTCGGACGTGGCGGCCGGGGTGGCGGCCGTCGCGCTGGCGACCGGTGCGGGGGCGGACGCCGCCGCGGCGGACGTGCCGACGGCGGGCTGGAACAGCAGCGCGGCGGCGGCGGTGGCGACGGCGGCGACGGTGCCGGTGCGGAACAGGCGCATCATGGCGGACTCCCGGAGTTCGGTGCGGTTGACGCGGAAACCACACCTGAGCCGGGGATCAGGTTGCGCGACTGTCGGATGGCGGTCTCCGGACGTCGGGGCGGCAACTCGCGGCGCCGTTCGCGCGTCAGGGCAGCGCGGCGACCGCCTCGGCGTACCCGGCGCCGGTGCGCACGGCCGCGTCCACCAGCACCGCGAGCTGGGCCGGGGCCACCCCGTGCGCCAGGTCGGTGCTGACGTCGCCGGCCAGCGCCAGCTCGCCACCGAGTTCGTGCACGTACGCCTTCGGCAGCAGCCGGTCGTGGTTCCACGCGTTGCAGAACGCGTACGCCTCGGCCAGCCGGCCGGCCGGCAGCCGGCGCGCGGCGACCACCCGGACGTGCAGGATCTCCCCGCGCTCACCGGCGCGGCGGAACTGGATGAGCGCCTCGCCCCAGCGGCCGAGCACCGCGCCGCCGCCGTCCACGTCGTACCGGTCGCCGCGCCGGTCCAGCTCGGCCGTGATCATCGACAGGGTCAGCGGCACCGGGTCCAGCTCCGCCGGCCCGGCGTCGCCGTCGTCCGGGTCGTCGAGGTCGTCCGGGGCGTCGTCGGCGGGCAGCGGGACCGGGGCGGCCAGCGGCCGCTCGGCCAGCCAGGACGCGATCCGGCCGGACTGGTGGCCGGTGCCGTTGCGGGCGTCGAAGCTGCCGGCCAGCCGGGTCGCCGTGCCGAGCAGGGTGTGCCCCAGCGTCTCGACGTCCAGCTCGGCCGCCGGTCGCGGGCCGGCGGCGGGGCGGCGCAGCGTCCGGTGGCCCAGCCCCGCCTCGACGGCCAGCGCGCAGAGCAGCGCCCCGGCGGCGGCGAACTCCATCGCCGACAGGTCGTCGGCCGGGCGGTCCAGCCGGGGCAGCTGCTCGGCGAGGATGTCCAGCCCACGGTCGAGGTGCCCGGCCAGCGCGCAGAACCGCAGGTGCGCCGAGAGGTACGGAAAGGCGGCCGGTTCCCGCCGGTGCCGCCGGTACGCCCGCACGTGCGCCGCGCCGGCCCGCTCCGGCTCGCCGGCCCGCAGCCAGGGCAGCAGCGCCCCGGCCAGCGCCCGCTCCGGCTGCTCGGTGCAGGTGACCGTGCCGTCGAGCGGGTCCCGCAGCACGTCCAGCGCGGCGGACCAGTCGCCCCAACCGGCGAGCAGTTCGGCGCGGCGGACCGGCGCGCAGCCGGGGCACCCGTCGGCCGGGCCGGGCGCGGCGGCGGTCCACCGGTCGTACCACCGGCGGGCGGTCGGCTCGTCGCCGAGGTGGTCGGCGATCCGGCAGCGCAGCTCCGCGACCACCGCGGCGTCGCCCGCGTCGGAGGCGGTCCGGCCGGCCAGGTCGTCCAGCATGGACCGGGCCTGGTCCAGCCCGATCCGGGGGGTGCCGAGCAGCGCCTCCACCGCGTACCGCTGGTAGCGCAGCAGCAGCTCGACGTCGGCCGCGGGCAGCAGGTCGGGCCGGCGGTCGACGGCGGCCAGGCAGCGGCGCACCGGTTCCACCAGCCGCCACCGCTCGCCGTCCAGCAGGTACGCCTCGACCAACGCGAACCGGGCGGCCACCGCGGAGCGGTCGTCCCCGGCCGCGTCGGCGTGCGCGGCGACGCGTTCCAGCTCGGCGGTCCGGGCCTCACCGTCGGGCAGGTCCCGGGCCTCGGCGAGCGCCTCGGCCAGCGCCGCGTCCGCCGGCCCGCGCCGGCCCGCCCCACCCGGTGTGGCTCGCTGGCGCTCGCCCCGCCCGGTCACGCGATCACCGCGCCGGGCAGCCCGCGCACCTCGGCGGCGAGCTGGCAGCCGGTGGCGATGCCGCAGTCGAGCAGCTGGTCCAGCTGGTGCGGGGTGACCCCCCGCTCCAGGTCGGTGATCACCTCGCCGCAGACCCGGGCCCGGCCGTCGTCGTCGACGTGCACGAACGCCTTGGGCCAGAGCCGGTCGTGGTTCCAGCCGTTGCAGAACGCGTACAGCGCGGGGACGTGTTCGATGGAGAAGGTGGGTGCGGCGATGGTGCGCACCTGGAGCAGCTCCCCGGCGGCGCCCAGGCGCAGGAACCAGATCAGGCTGTCGTCCCACCGACCGACCAGGTCGCCGTCCGGGTCGCGCTGGACGACGTACCCCCGGCTGCCCAGCACGGCGGCGATCAGCTCGCCGGTCAACGGCCGCAGTTCCCCGGGCGGCCCGGCCAGGGGGCCGTCCGGACCGTCCTCGATTTCCGGCGACGCCATTGGGGGCATCCCTTCGGGGGCGAATATCACGGCGGACGGCGAGGTCCGTGCTGCGACGCGCGGACACGACCCGGAAAAGCGGCGATCTGCCGGGTCACGCCGTTAAGTTGATGCTATGGCGGGCCGTACCTCTCAGGCGAGCCGGCGGCGCGGCGCGTCGCCGCGCGGTGGCACGAACAGCCGTGCCCGCCAGCCGGCGAAGAAGAGCCGCACCCCGGCCCGGCGCCGCACCGCGGCCGCCCGCCCGGGCCCGGCGGTCTACGTCGGCCGGGCGATCGGTGCACTGTGGATGGGGCTGGCGCACGGCGTCGGCTGGGCGGTCCGGGCCGCCGGCCGGCAGGCCGCCTCGGCCAAGGAACTCGATCCCGAGCACCGCCGGGACGGCGCCGGTCTGCTGGTCTTCGGGCTCGCCCTGCTCAGCGCCGTGGGCATCTGGTTCTCCGCGGCCGGCCCGGTCGGTGAGCGGGTGGCCGACACCGTCCGGCTCTTCCTCGGTGCGATCGCCATCGTGGTGCCGGTGCTGCTGATGATCGGCGCCTGGCGGCTGATGCGCGAGCCGGCCGACCCGGAGCACCGCGGTCGCGGGCTGGTCGGTTGGGGCTCGATGCTGGTGGCCACCGCCGCGCTGCTGCACATCGGGCAGGAGCCGGTCGACGCGACCCAGCGCGACTTCGCCGGCGGACTGGTCGGCGCCGGGGTGGGCAGCCTGCTGGAGCGCGCGGTCACCGCCTGGGTGGCGGTGCCGCTGCTGATCCTGCTGCTGGTCTTCGGGCTGCTGGTGGTCACCGCCACGCCGATCAACAAGATCCCGGAGCGGCTGGGCCTGCTGGCCGGCGCGGTGACCGGCGCGCCCGCCGCCGAGGACGCGACGGACGAGGCCCGGGCCACGCCCGCCCGCAAGCGCCCGGGGAAGCGGATGGCACCCCCGGTGGACCCGGACGACTTCGAGGAACTCGACGAGGGCGTCGACCTGCAGGACACCATCGTGCTGCCGCGCAAGGCGCCGGCCAAGGTGCCGGCGACCCGCAAGCCGGTCGAGCCGCCGGAGCACTCGCCCGCGCCCACCCGGGCCGAGCAGTTGGCGCTGACCGGGCTGGCCGGCGACTACACCCTGCCGCCGGCGAACATGCTCAGCAGCGGCGCGGCGCCGAAGAAGCGGAGCAAGGCCAACGACGAGGTGATCGCCGCGCTCACCGGCGTCTTCGAGCAGTTCGACGTGGACGCCGCGGTCACCGGCTTCACCCGCGGCCCGACGGTCACCCGCTACGAGGTCGAACTCGGGCACGGCGTCAAGGTCGAGCGGATCACCCAGCTCTCCCGCAACATCGCGTACGCGGTGAAGTCGCCGGACGTGCGGATCCTGAGTCCGATCCCGGGCAAGAGCGCGGTCGGTGTGGAGATCCCGAACACCGACCCGGAGAACGTCGCGCTCGGCGACGTGCTGCGCTCCCGCGCCGCCACCACCGACCACCACCCGATGGTGGTCGCGCTCGGCAAGGACATCGAGGGCGGCTACGTGGTGGCCAACCTGGCGAAGATGCCGCACATCCTGATCGCCGGCGCCACCGGCGCGGGCAAGTCGTCCTGCCTGAACTCGCTGCTGGTGTCCATCCTCACCCGGGCCACTCCGGACGAGGTGCGGCTGCTGCTGATCGACCCGAAGCGGGTCGAGATGACCGGCTACGAGGGCATCCCGCACCTGGTCACCCCGATCGTGACCAACGCCAAGAAGGCGGCCGACTCGCTGGAGTGGGTCGTCCGCGAGATGGACATGCGCTACGACGACCTCGCCGCCAACGGGGTCCGGCACATCGACGACTTCAACCGCAAGGTCCGCAACGGCGAGATCAAGGCCCCGCCGGGCAGTGAGCGGGAACTGCGGCCGTACCCGTACCTGCTGGTGATCGTGGACGAGCTGGCGGACCTGATGATGGTCGCGCCGCGCGACGTGGAGGACTCCATCGTCCGGATCACCCAGCTGGCCCGGGCCGCCGGCATCCACCTGGTGCTGGCCACCCAGCGCCCCTCGGTGGACGTGGTCACCGGCCTGATCAAGGCGAACGTGCCGTCCCGGCTCGCCTTCGCCACCTCCTCGCTGGCCGACAGCCGGGTCATCCTCGACCAGCCGGGGGCGGAGAAGCTGCTCGGCCGGGGTGACGGGCTGTTCCTGCCGATGGGCGCCTCGAAGCCGATCCGGATCCAGGGCGCCTGGGTCACCGAGCGCGAGATCGCCGACGTGGTGAAGTTCTGCAAGGACCAGCGCGAGCCGGAGTTCCGCCCGGACGTGCTGACCGTCGCGCAGGAGGGCAAGAAGAAGATCGACGAGGACATCGGCGACGACCTCGACCTGCTGGTGCAGGCGGTCGAGCTGGTGGTCACCTCGCAGTTCGGCTCGACTTCGATGCTCCAGCGCAAGCTGCGGGTCGGCTTCGCCAAGGCCGGCCGGCTGATGGACCTGATGGAGACCCGGGGCGTGGTCGGGCCGTCCGAGGGCTCCAAGGCGCGCGACGTGCTGGTCAAGCCGGACGAGTTGGAGGAGGTCCTGGTCGGCCTGCGCGGCGGCGATGAGTGAGCCGCTGGCGCAGGAGCTGTTCCCGATCCTCACCGCCGCGGACCTGCCGGCCGCGCTCGGCTTCTACCGGGACCTGCTCGGCGGCGCGGTCACCTACCGCTTTCCGGAGACGGGCGAGCCGGAGTACGTCGCGCTCAGCTTCGGTGCCGGCCAACTGGGCATCGGGCGCCAGGCGGAGCCGGGGCCGCCGCCTGACGACCGGACCGCGCTCTGGGTGTACGTCCGCGACTGCGACGCCGCGATGGCCCGGCTGCGCGCGGCCGGGGTGACGGTGCTGGCGGACCCGGCGACGCAGCCCTGGGGCGAGCGGATGGCGGTCGTCCGTGACCCCGACGGGCACCGGGTGATCGTGGCCGACCGGGGCCGGACCGGCGAGCGCTGACCCTGAGCCGGCCGGTCCGCGCCGGCCAGCCGACCCGGCGGACCCGCACGGGCCCGCCGGACACGGACGGGCCCGCTGGCGTGCGGCGGGCCCGTCGCTTCGGGGGAGCGGTACTGATCAGTTGACGAGGGCGTTCACCAGCACCAGGCCGATCACCGCGCCGACCACGCTGGCCACGGCGGCGTACCAGCCGAGCGGCTTGTCGCCCAGGACCGCGCCGACGACGCCGAGGATGACGCCGAGCACGCCGAAGATGATCGGGTTGAGCAGGAGCGCGAGGACCGCGAAGACGAAGCCCAGGATGGTGCAGATGCGGGCGGCGTTGCTGCGCGGACGGGCGGTGCTGGGCATGTCGGCCATGTCTGCCTCCGTCGGAGAGCCTGCGATGTCAGCCGATCTCTACCCACAAGGTAGGCCCGGCACGCCTCGCGAAACGTCGACACGCCGGGGATCAGTGGAAGATCTTCAGCCCGACCACGCCGGCGACGACCAGCGCCAGGCAGGCGATCCGGGGCAGGCTGGCCGGCTCGTTCAGGGCCAGCATGCCGACCAGGGCGGTGCCGGACGCGCCGATGCCGACCCAGATCGCGTAGCCGGTGCCGACCGGGATCTCGCGCAGCGCGTACGCGAGCCCGAGCATGCTGAGCACCAGCGTCACCACGAAGACCAGCGACGGAACGGGGCGGGTGAATCCGGCGCTGCGGTCCAGGGCCACCGCCCACGCCGTCTCCAGCAGTCCGGAGATCACCAGCACGATCCAGGCCATCGGAGTCCACCTCTGCGGGGTTGCCCGGACCGCCGGGGCCGGGACGAGTCGAGTCTGCAGGTCACGCGGGGCGTCTTGGCCTGACCGGGTACGCCCACTACTCGTCCGGGGCGGCCCGACCCCGGGCCACCAGGGCCGACGGTAGCACCGGCCGCCGCCCCGCCCGGGCGAGGGTGAGCCGGGCCACCGTCCGTTGACCTGAACCTCACTTCAGCTTGCAGGATGGGGTCCATGACGCTGCTCTTCTCCGACCGCGAGGTCACCGCCGCGCTGGACGCCGGCGCCACGGTGGCCGCCATGCGGGACGCCCTCCGGGCCGCGTACGCGGGTCGGCTGGTGGCCCCGCCCCGGGCGTCCGCGTCGCTGGGCGGCGGGCGGATGGTGCTGACCGCGGGGCACCTGACCGGCGAGTGGTACGGCTTCCGCTCGTACGACACCTTCGGTCACCCGGAGGCGGAGCAGGTGGTGGTGCTGCACGACGGGCGTACCGGGGCGGTGCGGGCGGTGGCCGTCGGCGAGGAGCTGGGCTCGCGGCGTACCGGGGGACTGGGCGGGGTCGCGGTGGACGCGCTGGCCCGGCCGGACGCGGCCACCCTCGGCGTGATCGGCTCCGGGCGGCAGGCCTGGACGCAGGTCTGGGCCGCCGCCGCGGTGCGCCCGCTGCGCGAGGTCACCGTGTACAGCCGCTCCGCGGCCCGGCGGGAGGCGTTCGCCACCCGGGTCCGCGCCGAGCTGGACGTCCCCGCCCGGGCGGTGGAGTCGGCCCGCGCCGCCGTGCGCGACCGGGACCTGGTGGTGCTCGCCACCACCAGCCCGACCCCGGTGCTGGACGCCGCCGACCTGCGCCCCGGCACGCACGTCAACGCGGTCGGCTTCAAGCAGCGCGACCGGGCCGAGTTCGGCACCGACCTGCTGGACGTCGCCGACCTGCTGGTCACCGACTCGCCGGCGCAGGCGGCCGCGTACGCCCCGCCGATGCTGGCGGCCGACCCGCCGTACGCCCACCGGCTGCTGGATCTCGGCGCGGTGCTGACCGGCGCCGCCACCGGCCGGACCCGGGCGGACCAGATCTCGGTCTTCTGCTCCGTCGGTCTGGCCGGTACCGAGGTGTTCCTGCTCGACCGGCTGGTCGCGGTGGGCGCGGCGGCCGCGGCCTGAGCTCGGTCCGGTCCGCGCTGTCGGCGCACCCGGTCGCGGCAGGTGAGCGGGCCGGGCGGATGTGAGCCGGCCTACTGCCGGCGGCCCGCCGCGGGCGGGGACCGGCGTCCCGCCCGGTACCCTCGGATGGTGTCTGCCACCTCCCCGTCCGACAACTCCAGCTCGGCGCGTCTGGCGCCGCGCCGCGACCTGGAGCTGTCGTCCAAGCTGTCGCCCGTCGGCGACGGCCGCCGCGTCGCCCTGCTGACCCTGGGCTGTGCCCGCAACGAGGTCGACTCGGAGGAGTTGGCCGCCCGGCTGCACGCCGACGGCTGGCAGGTGACCACCGACGGCGAGGGCGCCGACGTGGTGGTGGTGAACACCTGCGGCTTCGTGGAGAAGGCCAAGCAGGACTCCATCCAGACCCTGCTCGCCGCGGCCGACACCGGGGCCAAGGTGGTGGCCGCCGGCTGCATGGCCGAGCGGTACGGCCGCGAGCTGGCCGAGAGCCTGCCCGAGGCGCAGGCGGTGCTCAGCTTCGACGACTACCCGGACATCGCCGCCCGGCTGGACGCCGTCGTCGCCGGTGAGGCGCTGGCCGCGCACACCCCGCGGGACCGGCGCGAGCTGCTCCCGCTCACCCCGGTCAAGCGGCGGGCGGCGGCGGTGTCGCTGCCCGGGCACGGCACCCCAGCCCGGGCCGCCGTCGAGACCGACGCGCACACCCCGGCCCACCTGCGCCAGGTGCTGCGCCGGCGACTGGACACCGGCCCGGTCGCCTCGCTCAAGCTGGCCAGCGGCTGCGACCGTCGGTGCGCGTTCTGCGCCATCCCGGCGTTCCGCGGCGCGTTCGTCTCGCGTACGCCGGACGAGCTGCTCGCCGAGGCGGAGTGGCTGGCCAAGACCGGCGTCCGCGAGCTGGTGCTGGTGAGCGAGAACTCCACCTCGTACGGCAAGGACCTGGGCGACCCGCGGGCGTTGGAGAAGCTGCTGCCGCAGCTGGCCGCGATCGACGGCATCGTCCGGGTGCGGGCCAGCTACCTCCAGCCGGCGGAGACCCGGCCCGGGCTGGTCGAGGCGATCGCCACCACGCCCGGGGTGGCCCCCTACTTCGACCTGTCCTTCCAGCACTCCAGTGAGCCGGTGCTGCGCCGGATGCGCCGGTTCGGCTCCACCGACCGGTTCCTCGACCTGCTCGCCGGCGCCCGGGAACTGGCGCCCGAGGCGGGCGCCCGGAGCAACTTCATCGTCGGCTTCCCCGGCGAGACCCGGGCCGACGTCGAGGAGCTGGTCCGGTTCCTGACCGCGGCGCGGCTCGACGCGATCGGCGTGTTCGACTACAGCGACGAGGACGGCACCGAGGCTGCCGGGCTCTCCGGCAAGGTCTCCGCCGCCACCGTCAAGCGCCGCTACGACAAGCTCAGCGCGCTCGCCGACGAGCTCTGCTCGCAGCGGGCCGAGGAGCGGCTCGGTTCGACCGTCGAGGTGCTCGTCGACTCGGTCTCCGACGGCGTGGTCGAGGGGCGCGCCGCGCACCAGGCCCCCGAGGTGGACGGCTCCACCACCCTGGTCGCCCCGGACGGCGGCGGGGTGGATCTGGCCGCGCTGCGCCCCGGTGACCTGGTCCGGGCCACGGTCACCGGCACCGAAGGGGTGGATCTGCTCGCCGTACCGGATGAGATGATCTCGGCGGCGCCCGGCGCGGCACGGTGACGGCGGGCCCGGACGGAGCGGGGAGGCCACGTGGTGGGGTACCGGGAACGCCACGGCGGTCCGTGCGGAGTGCGGCGGTGACCGGGGCTACCGGGTCGACGCCGGCCCCGGTGGTCGGCCGGGTGCCGGTGCTGAACGCGGCCAACGCGCTCACCGCGCTGCGGCTGGTGCTGGTGCCGGTCTTCGGGGCCAGCGTGGTGATCTCCGCGATGAGCAACGCCGGCTGGCGGATGGCCGCCTGCCTGATCTTCGCCATCGCCTCGGTGACCGACCTGGTCGACGGCTGGATCGCCCGCCGGTTCGGGCTGGTCACCTCGGTGGGCAAGGTCGCCGACCCGATCGCCGACAAGGCGCTCACCGGCGCCGCGCTGCTGCTGCTCTCCTGGTACGACCGGCTGCCCTGGTGGGTGACCGCGGTGATCCTGGCCCGCGAGCTGGGCATCACCGCCCTGCGGTTCTGGGTGATCCGGCGCGGCGTCATCGCGGCCAGCCGGGGCGGCAAGATCAAGACCGCGTTGCAGATCCTGGCCATCGCCTGGTACCTCTGGCCGATGCCGGCCGCGCTGGCCGGCGTCGGCCCGTGGATCATGGCCGCCGCCGTGGCGGTGACCGTTATCACCGGCTTCGACTACATCGCCCAGGCCCTCCGCCTCCGCCGCACCCCCTGACTCCGGGGTCGCCCCCGTCGATCATGAAGTTGTTGACGCGACACGCCGGTGTCGAGGTCGACAACTTCATGATCAACCGGCCGGTCCCGGGGGTGGAGGG